>JBAXWQ010000250.1:0-4813 GCA_037128315.1 Opitutia bacterium
CACATCGGCTTGGGTGAGCGCGGCGGGCAGGTGGCGGCATTGGTCAGCGGACAGGCGGCGCGGATCCGGGCCAGCAGGTCCTGGTAGAAATCATAGCAGGGATGTCCCGCGGTGCGGGGCAGCTTTTGGCCGAGGTCGCGGGCGGTCACAATGGCCCGGGCCTGGGAATCCTCGCGGATTTTGACGCCCCGCTCGCGGTACCCCGAGTTGTCGATGCCGGCGAATTCCGCGAGCAGCGGCAGCCACTTGTGAGCGTACTGGACGTGCGCCGTCTCGTCGATGATGTCGAAAAGCATCATTTCGGCGGAGTGCAAATCCTGGCCTTCCTTGAAGTCGACATAACCCTCGTTCTTCACGACAAAGTGGCCGGTCTCGGCGACGAGGCCGATCATGAACACGTGTTCATATAGCTGCGCCTTGGTGAGCGGATCGGCTCTGCAGGGCGCCAGCAGTTCGTTCTGCCGGGCGAAGGCCTCGTCCCGGGTGAGGCCCAGACGCTCGGCCTGCTGCGTGAGCTCGGTTTCGCGGACGGCCTGATCATAGCCCGAGAAGCCGACGTCCTCGAGGCTGATGCCGAAGTCGCGCAACCGCGAGTAGCCCGAGTCGCCGTGCCGCGACTCGTCCCACAGGTGCCGGGAGATGTCGTGCTGCCACGCCCAAGGCATGTGATGGCCGTAATAGAGCCAGATCAGCTGGTCGTCCGGCAGGTTTTTCTCCAGCATGTAGCCGTAGGCCCAGAACAGTCTCCGCGCTTCCAAATTGGTGGCGAAATCAGCCCGCACATAATCCATGAACGGCTGCCGCGGCCGGATGGGTACGGTGCGGGCGCTGAATTTCCTGAGGCGAAAATCCGTGGCGAGGCCGGCGGGCTGCGCCGCCTCGCCGGGCGCCACCGGCAGCGCCGTGCGAAAATGTCCGCAGTCACCCAGCAGGGCCGTGACGCGAGTGCGATAGGCCGGGTCGGTCTGGTGCGGAAACCGGCGGCGGTAATCACGATACCAGAGCCACTGCTGGCTCTTGATCTGGTTGATCTCGTGCAGCAGCGCGATGGTGGGCGCATCATGCACCGGGTGCACCGTGGCCATGTACTCGCCGTAGGCCCCGACGAGGGTCTTCAGGAGCAGCTCATAGATGCCGTCGAGGGCATCGTCGAGGCCCGGCGCCAGGAGCACGGTGTTGACGAGGCATTCGAGGCGTGGGGATACCGGGGCCTCCGCCTTGCCGCCGGGAAATTGCTCGATGCGCTCGCGCAGGCGGCGGATGCACTCGGCTTGATCCCAGACGTGGCGGTGGATGCCGCTCTTGTCCTCCCAGCCCGCCACATCGCGGCCCCACGCGGCCAGCAACCGCTGCACGGAGCGCTCCACATACTGCCAGTCGTGCAACAGGTCCACATTGCGCGGCCGCGTTTTGGTCTGGGCCTCGACGAGGATGGTCGGCTTGGTGGGGAGGGCGGGGGATGCCGCGGCAGGCGTGCTCATGCGCAGGCGAAGCAGAGCGATCCACCACCGAGTTACAAGCTAATGCCCGGCGGTGGTCAGGTGAAATTTCACGACGCCGGGAAAATAAACGCATCTCGGTCGTTGCAGCGTCGAATAAAAAATGACCCAGTGGCGCATGCCCCCCAGCCGTCAGCCGGACCCCGCGCAGATCAACTTTTTCCGCACGGAGGGTTACCTCATCATCCCCGATGTCTTTGACCCCGCCGACCTCGAGCCGCTTCGGCAAGAGTTGCACCGTGAGATCGGCCGAAAGGCCCGGGAACTCCAGTCCGCCGGTCGGTTGACGGATCTGCATGAGGATCTGGGTTTCGATCAACAGCTGACGGCCCTCCAGCGCGACTCCAAGGAAAACGGCGAGGCGATCATCAAGCACCTTGAGGGCCTGCGGGGCGGCGGTTTTCATGCCCCCGAGATGTTTGATGTGATCTCGCACCCGAAGCTGCTGGCCAAGGTCGGCGCGCTGCTCGGCACGGAGGAGATTGTGGCCTCCTCCGTCTATCGCATCCGACCCAAGCTCCCCAATTTGGGCCGCGGCATCGTGCCCTGGCATCAGGACAGCGGCTATTTTGCCGAACATTGCGATACCCAGCTCATCATCACCTGCTGGGTGCCGCTGGTCGACGCCACGGTTGAAAATGGCTGCATGCAGATTCTGCCCCGCGTCCATCAGGGCAAGGTGGTGATGCATCACACGGGCGGTAATGCGGGCTTTTTGGTCATCAAGGACGAGGATTTGCCCGACGATCCCCGCCGCGCCATCACCGCGGCCTGTCCGCGGGGCGGGGTGGTCTTTATGACCAACCGCACGCCGCACTGCTCCACACCGAACACTTCCGACCATATCCGCTGGAGCGTGGACTTGCGTTATCAGTCCGCGGCGACGCCGAGCAACGTCGGCCTGGAGCCGGCATTTCTTGCCGCCGACGGCACGGCCGATTCGGCATTCTACGAAAAAGTGAACGTTGCCTGTTATCCGCCGGAAGCCGATTTCCTCGTGGGCAGCCGGCAGTCGCCGGAACTCGTGACCAACTACGCGGAGTACGCGCGGCGCCGGGAAATCTACGACCGCACCAAGACCGGGTTTTCCGCCTACCGCCGCTGGTCGAGCCAGCCGACGTCCGCCGGCGCCACGCCGATGCGCACGGGGCATTGATCACTCTCCGATAGGTAGTGATACTGCCTGTCATTGCGAGGATCCCGCCGTGGCGGGAGATGAAGCAATCCAGCGCGCTGTTTCGACAGGCTCAAGACCCCGGGCCAGACGAGGGGCTGGATCGCCGCGGCCCTGCGGGCCTCGCGATGACATTGTATACTGAACCACTCCCGTGGCGCCATCATTTGACCTTTACGTCGGTCTCGAGGACTTTCAGCGGGTTCACGATCACCCGGGTTTCCTTGGTCTCGCGGTTGATCTGGACTTCCTCCCGGTCGATCTGGCGGTCGAAATAATCGGCACCGGCCGCCAGCATTTCCCCGGTCACCTGGTTCAGGTCGAGATGGCGGGGATCATCGACAAGCATCGTCGTCTGCCACAGTTGGGCCGGCTTTTCCCGGGGCTGCGCGGGAAATTTCCAGGCGGTGATGCGGAGGAAGAGTTTTTCCGCCTGGGCGCTCTGCAGTTTCAGCTCAAAGTCCCCGTCCTTCTGCCGGAATATCTGGTCCGGCATGATGATGGTGGCGACGGGTGCCGGCCCCCCATCGTCGGCCAGCATCATGCCCTCGGTGTAGGGATTGCGCAGGAACCCGCGGCCATAGTGCACGGTGAGGATGACATCGGGTTTCTGACCCGCGGAGATTTCAACATATCCCCGGAGACTGAGTTCCGCACGCAGCTGCCGGATGAGCCGGGCCTGGTTCACCGGTTTCACCAGCTTTTCCTCCGAGGGTGTTTCGGTGATGGCGGCAATCCCGTAGAGTTTGCCGTGCTTGATGGCGCCGCCCTTGTGGATGCCCGCCCAGCGTTGGTCGACGGACGAGCGCACATCGATGCTGACCGTCGCTGGCGTGGACGCAGTCTCCGCCATCAGTCGGGCAGCGGTCACCAGCAGGACCACAACGACCAGCCGGGGGGCCGTGAGGGTGGGAAGGCCTGCGGAGAAAGTTTCCATGACGGGTGGTGCTAATTGCCTGCTTGTCCTGTCCGCAGATTGACCGCGCCCGACGGTCATTCAACCCTTATACAGGGTCTTCGCTGTGTGAGCCTAATTCCCGGGTCTCAAGTCGGCCCGGCGGGGCAAGAATTCCTTCGCTTGGTCGTTGCGGTGCCTCCCGCCGCCGCTAAGTTGTTTCCAGGAAATTGGGCCCCACCTGCTTGGTCGTCCTGATGCGTTCTTCCTGTCCTTCGCCCTGCAACTCAGTTTTCCGCTTGCCCATGTCCTCGCCTCCCACCGACCCATCAGCAGAGCGGATTCCCCTGTTGCCACGCCGGGATTTTCTCAAAAGGGCGGCGACGGGGGTGGCCCTTCTGGCGGTCCGGCCATGGCCAGCGATGGCCGGGCCATTTGAGGCATATGATTTCTCAAAACTGGTTCCGACCGATAAAAAACTCCAGCCGGCCTGGGTCGAGGCACTCTTCGCCCGGGGAACTCCGGGAGTTTTGCACGGGAGCGACCTCAGGTTTGTCGGCATGCCGGTCGGGGGCATTGGCGCGGGACAACTCTATCTGGGGGGCGATGGCCGGCTCTGGCATTGGGACATCTTTAATCGCGTGGAGAACAGCGGCACGTCCGGCCCGCATTACGCCCAGCCGCTCCTTCCATCGTCGCCACTGCGGCAGGTCTTCTCCCTCACGATCGGCCCGGATACGCGGACGCTCGATCACACCGGATTTGCCGCGATCACCTTCCGGGGCGAATATCCGATTGGTCGCGTGGAGTACGCCGACCCCGGGGTGCCGGTGACCGTGCAACTCGAGGCCTTCTCGCCGTTCATACCGCTGAACACGGATGACTCCAGTCTGCCGGCCACCATCCTTGAGTACACCCTGCGCAACATCTCCGCCGCGCCGGTCCAGGCGACGATTGCCGGTGAGCTGGAAAATGGCGTCTGCCTGAACAATCGCTGGCTGGACGGGATCTTGCGGAACGAGGTCATCCGTGAGCCCGGCCTGACCATCCTTTGTTGTTCGGCGGAAAAGGCGGCGGCGGAGCCGGGGCGTTCCTATACACCAACATGGTTGCGATTGTCGCCGGCAGTAACTACACCGTTCAGGTTGGCGCGGGCGGCAATGGGGGCGACATTTGGGGTGGTGGTGGTATCGGCTTCAACTCGTTCTTTGGCGCGCTCGTCGCCAATGGAGGCGCGGGCGGAAG
>JBAXWQ010000251.1:0-4801 GCA_037128315.1 Opitutia bacterium
GCCTCGCCCTGCTGGTGGGAAGCGCCCCGGCCCAGCAATCCGGCGCCCCGGTGCGCGATTACTCGCTGTCCGATGCCACGGGCGAGATCCTCCCGAAATACAAGGAAGCCGTGGAGGCCAAGAATTACCCCACCGCCCTGGCCATTCTCGAGGCGCAGCTGGCAAAGGTCCCCGCCGACAGCTATGATGCGGCGCTACTCTACCAGATCAAGGTGCAGACCCTGTTGCAGAAAGGGGACTACGGCCTGGCGATCGAGCCGTTGGAAAAGGGCATCGCCCTCTCCGACTCCAAGACCCCCACCTACTACGAAGAGCGCATCACCCGCGAGTTCCTCTTTTTCCTCGCGCAGCTTTACCTGCAGGAAGCAACGGGCTCGAAAAATGCCGCGGTCACCGCCCGCCTCTACGAAAAGGCGGACAACACCATGGCCCGCTGGCTGAAGCTCAGCCCCAAGTCCAATCCTGAAGCGCAACTCATCTACGCCCAGCTGCTCTATGGTCGGGCGGTCCAAGTCGCCGATCACCCGGACGCGGCCATCATCAAGCGGGCTCTGGAGCAGGTCGACATCGGCCTGCGTCTCTCCACTCATCCGAAGGACACTTTCTACCTGCTCAAGCTCGTCTGCCTCCAGCAATTGGAACGCAACGCCGAGGCCGTCGAGGTGCTCGAACTCTTGGTCAAGCTCAAGCCCGAGGCGTCCAGCTACTGGCAGCAGCTGGCGGCGCTCTACCTCGGCACCGGTCAGGACCTGCGCGCCATCCTCTCGATTGAACGCGCCCAGGCCCGTGGGCTGATGAACACCCCCAAGGATCACTTCAATCTCATCGGCATCTATTTCAACCTTGGCCAGTTCCAAAAGGCGGCCGAGTTGCTCGAAATCGGCCTGCACAACGGCGCGGTCGACAATGAAATCAAAAACTGGGAGCTGCTCGCGCTGGCGTACAATCAGCTGGATCGGCCGTACAAGGCCATCGATGCGCTGAAGGATGCCACCAAGGCCTTCCCCAAATCCGGCCAGATTGAATTCATGATTGCCCAGGCTTATCACGGCTTGGACAAGCCGGCCGATGCCCTGCCCCACCTGCAGGCCGCCGTCGCCAAGGGCGGGCTGACTAAACCCCACTCGGTGAATCTTTTTCTCGCCTACGTCGCCTACGAGTTGAAAAAATTCGATATCGCCCTCGCCGCGGCGAAGAAAGCGGCGGAATACCCCGAGGGCGTCAAGGATGCCCAGAATATGATCAAGGCCGTTGAGGAAATCGTCAAAGATCGCGAGGCCAAGAAGAGCAAGATGTGATCCCACCCCCCTAATTTTATCGCCCGAATCACCTGACCATGAATAAAGCTTACATCATCTTCCCGTTGATTGGCCTCCTAATCTTTGGCGGCTTCTACATCAATTTCTCCAAGGGTTATGAAGCCCACATCGCCGCCGGGAAGGCCAAGGCGGAGAACGAAAAGAAGGAAAAGGCCCGGCAGCAGATCGCCGATCGGGAAAAAGCCATCGCCGCCGCCATCGAGGCCTCCAAGATTCGCGCCCTCGAGCGGGCGGAGAAGGAACGGCAGGACGACTTGAAGAAGACGGCCCGGCAAGAGGCCGATGACCATCGCCAGCGCGCCTACGAGGACCGCAACCGGCTCCGCGATCAGGTTTCACGGCTGAAGAAGGACCTGGAAGACGTCAAAGCCGCCGTCACCAAGGTGACCGAGGAGAAGAAAAAACATGTCGACGAGGAAGCTTTCCTGAAGACCTATGTCGCCCAGGCTGAAGCCAACGTAAAGTATTACTACGGATTGCTTGATAAGATCACGGCCGCCGAGGCCGCCCGCTCCGCCGCCGCCGCCGCCGCGGCCGCCGCCGCCAAGAAAGGCTAACCTCATCCCCTTCCGATCCTCATGAATAAGTCATATCTTATCGTTCCCCTCATCCTCGCGGCCGTCTTTGGTTTCTACTATAAAACCGCGCTCAATGACATGCACGCCAAGGAAGTCGCCAATCAGGTGAAAGCCGACAAAATCCGGGCGGAGGAAAAGAAGCACAAGGACGAGGTGGAGGCGAAAGCCACGGCCGATGCCAAGAAGCGCCAAGACGAGCGCGACGCCGCAGATCGCGAAAAGCAGCTGAAGAAAGAGTCGGAATACAACGACGCCATGAAGAAGCTGCGCGATGAGGCCAAGGATTACGCCGACCAGGCGGAAAAGCTCGGCAAACAAGTGGCCGAGCTTGATACCCAGATTGCCCAGACCAAGACGGAGAAGGAAAAATTGACGGCGGAAACCTTGGAATTGGCCAAGGCCGTGGAATTGACCAAGATTAACCGCCGCAACGCCGAGCTCGAGATCCAGCGCATGATGGACATGGTGGCCAAGAAATTGAATGACAGTTCAATTGCCGCCTCCCCCCCGCCTCCGCTGCCGACGGCTGGCAAGTAACACCAAACGGACTCTTTCCGCCGCACCCTCGGGTGCGGCTTTTTTATGCCGCGCCACAGGCGCCGACCCTTCCCCGTGACTCCGGCTCGACTTGTTTTCTGGCTTGGCCTGAAAGTTGGATAACGGAGCCCCATGAAACACCCCCGCTTGCTTGCCGCCGTTGTGTTTACCTTGCCGACCCTGGCCCAGGCGTGCCCGAGATGATCCATAACGCGGAAAAGCCTCCACGAAGGCTTGCGCAGAGCCTTTGGCCGGTGAAGTGTCATATTTTTCAACTGCGCGGCCTTATGTTGTAAGATTGGCCCGTGGCTTGCTAAACAGGGCATCGATGGCAGCGCACATTTTCAGGTCCGTCGAACAAGAGCGGGAAATCGACGCCTCCGGGCGCCGCCTCCCACCCTTGCCGGTGGCCTAATACTGCTGCCACACCAACCTACTACCTAAACCAAACCATGAAGAAGACTGCACTTATCCTCGCGGCGCTCGTTGCGGGCGCCTCCCTTTCGGCCCAGACGCCTGCGGCTCCGGCTCCGGCCGCGCCTGCCTACACGATTACGACGGACTTCACCTACACCACAAAATATGTGTTCCGTGGTGTCCTGCTCGCCAAAAGCGCGGCCCAGCCGACCCTGAAGCTCGCGGCCGGTGATTTCTACGCCAGCATCTGGGGCAGCATGCCGCTCAGCCATGGCTACGAGCTCGAGTTCGACTACACCGCCGGCTACGGCTTCAAGCTCGCCGATGGTTGGAACGTCGACACCGGCCTCACCGTCTACACCTACCCGGGCCTGAGCAGCGGCGACAAGGCGACCTACGAGGGCTTCGTCGGCGTGAACGGCACCGTGGGCGTCCTGTCCTCCGGCACCTACGCCTACTACGACTTCACCCTGAAGGCGTTCACCATGCAGGAAGCGCTGGGCTACAGCATCACGATCGACCCCAAGACCTCGGTGAATATCACCGCCACCCTGGGCTATGTCTCCCCTGATGCCGGCAGCAGCTACACCTACTACGGCTTGGGCGTCACGGTGCCCTACAAGATCACCGAAGCCGCCACCTTCACGGCCGGTGTGCAGTATGCCAGCCACAATATCTCCGGCCTCGACGATAATCACTTCTGGGGCACGGTCGGCCTGACCTACGTGTTCTGACCCCGGGGTTAGTCACCTGATACTAAAGCAAGAAGCCCGTCCCTGCTTCCGCGGGGCCGGGCTTTCCTATGCCATAACAGCCCGCTCAGGCCGTGACCGCCGGCCGGAGGGAATTCAGCAGGCGCTCAATGCGGTCGCAGGCGGCGGTGAGCTTTTCTTCATTGGCCGTGAAGCAGGCGCGCACATGGCCCTGACCGGCGTCGCCAAAGGCCGTCCCGGGCACAACCGCCACCTTGTACTCGGTCAGCAGCCGGCGGGCAAACTCGCCCTCGTCCAGACCCGTGGCCACGACCGAGGGAAAGGCGTAGAAGGATCCGCGCGGCAAATGGCAGGCCAGCCCCGCCGCATTGATCCGGCGCACAAAGAGATCCCGGCGCTCGCGGTAGCGGTCACGCATGAACTTGGTCGCGTCGTCCCCCAGACGCAGCGCCGCCAAGGCGCCTTCCTGGCTGATGCTGGGTGCGCAGAGCATCGAGTATTGATGCACCTTCATCATGGCCTCGATCAGCGGCGCCGGGCCGCAGGCATAGCCCAGACGGAATCCCGTCATCGCGAAGGCCTTCGAGAACCCGTGCAACAGGATGGTCCGCTCCTGCATCCCCGGCAGGCTGGCGATGCTGGTATGCGTGCCCTCAAAGACCAACTCCGAGTAGATCTCGTCGCTGACGACAATCAGGTCCTTCTCGATGGCGAACTGGGCGATGCGTTCGAGCTGCTCGCGGGAACACACGCCGCCCGTGGGATTGCAGGGCAGATTCAGGAGGAGCAGCTTGCAGCCGGGCTGCCAGGCCGCCGCCAGGGCGGGAGCATCCAGGGAGAAGAGATCCCCGGCATGGGTCGCCACCGGCACGCCCACGGCATGCACCAGATCAACCGATGGGGCATAGGATACGTAGCACGGCTGATGGTACATCACCTTGTCGCCCGGGTTGAGCAGCGAGCGCAGCGTGAGGTCGAGCCCCTCCGAGACCCCCACGGTCACCAGGACCTCGTCGTCCGGCCGGTAGCTGACCTTGAAATGCCCCTCGGCATAGCGGCTGATCTCGGCCCGCAGGGCGGGCAACCCCATGTTCGACGTGTAATGGGTCTTGCCAGTGTTCATCGCAGTGGTCACGGCATCGCGGATCGGCTGGGGCGTATCGAAATCGGGCTCGCCGATGCCCAGCGAAATGACCCCGTCCGTCTTGGCGACCAGCTCGAAGAAATCCCGGATGCC
>JBAXWQ010000252.1:0-4764 GCA_037128315.1 Opitutia bacterium
CTCTCCTGAAAATTGATGACAAGGAATACACCTGCCCGCTGATGAAGGGCACCGAGGGCGAAAAAGCCATCGACGCCCGCAACCTCCGCAAGGACTCCGGCTATATTTTCTACGATCAGGGCTACGGCAACACCGGCTCCTGCGAGAGTGCCATCACCTACCTGGATGGCGACAACGGGATCCTGCGCCACCGCGGCTATCCGATCGAGCAACTCGCGGGCAACAGCAACTTCATTGAGACCGCCTATCTCATCATCTACGGCGAACTGCCGACCCAGACCCAGTGGAAGGCCTTCAGTGACCGCCTGCGGGCGAATGCGGCCATCGAGACCCAGATGCAGAAGGTCTTCGAGGGTTTCCCGAAGGAAGCCCCGCCGATGGCGATGCTGTCCTCCATCGTGGGCTCACTGGCGGCGCATTATCACCAGCTCGCGACAAATAATTTCGAGAAGGACCTCCAACAGTTCGACCTCGCCGCCGCGATGGCCATCTCGAAGGTCCGCACGATCGGCGCCATGATTTACCGCCATTCCCAGGGCCTGCCGTTCCTGCATCCGAAGGATCTGCCGTTCTGCGACAATTTCCTCCACCTGATGTTCTCGGAGCCGTATCATGACTACGTGCTGATCCCCGAGGTCACGAAGGCGCTGAACCTGATTTTGCTGATGCACGCCGACCACGAGCAAAACTGCAGCACCTCGACGGTGCGCATGGTCGGCTCCAGCGGCGCCAACCTTTTCACCTCATTGTCCGCGGGGATCAACGCCCTGTCCGGGCCGCTGCATGGGGGCGCCAACACGGCCGTCATGCAGATGCTCCAGTCCATTCACGACGAGCACGATGACGGCTCCCGCTTCATCGCGGCGGCCAAGGATGGCAGCAAGAGCCATCGCCTGATGGGCTTCGGCCACGCCGTCTACCGGAACTTCGACCCCCGCGCCCGGATCATCGGCGACGCCTGCAGCGGGGTCCTCGCCAAGCTCGGCAAGTCCGATCCGCTGCTCGACATCGCCAAGAATCTGGAGCACGCGGCGTTGAAGGACGACTACTTCATCTCCCGCAAGCTCTACCCGAACGTCGATTTCTACAGCGGCATCATCATGCGCGCCCTGGGCATCCCCACGAACATGTTCACCGTCCTTTTCGCCATCGGCCGCACGCCGGGCTGGATCGCGAACTGGCGGGAAGTCGCTTCCAACCCGAAGGGACGCATTTACCGCCCCCGGCAGATTTACGTCGGTCCGGTCCAGCGCGACTACGTGCCGCTCGGACAGCGCGGGTGAGATTTTTTTCGGGTGCGGTCCCCGCACCCGCGTGCCGGTTCGATTTCCTGTTCAGGAGGTCGCACCGCCGGCTGGGGGCGTATCGCCCTTCTTCTCCGGCGGGGCCTTGAGGATCTCGTCGAGGGTCAGGCCGGTCGCGGTCCGCAGCCCCTGCAACAGTCGCCAGAGCGCATACATCATCATGGCCATGCTGGGAATCGAGATGCCCAGGAGACTCACCCAGTGCATGCGGGCCAGCTCCTGGTTGAACAGCTCCGTTCCGGGGGCGCTGCGGATGATATGGCGGGCGAAACCGTAGTTCAGCACGCCGCTGAGCAGGAAGGCCGCGGCGAGCAGATAGCTGGCCGAGTTCATCAAGCGGGAAAATTCTCCCTGCGTGCCGCGGGCAAGCAGGGCCGCTTCCACCCGGTCGACATCGATCACCTGCGGGTTGTAGAGCATTTCATGCACCAGCGGTTCCTTTGCCCGCATGGAAGCGAGGACCGCGAGGCCGATCAGGGCCGGCAGGGCGCCGTCCTTCACGGCGAACCAGAAGCCATCCAGCTTCATCAGGCCAAAGCCACCGGAGATCAGCACGCTGACGAAGCCGATGATCGAGATGAAATTCATCCGGCGCCGCCGGTAAAAGTCATGGAGGCCATAGGCCACGGGGAAGGCGAGCGCCACCACCAGCCCGCCCTTGGGGCCCAACATTTTCTCGCCGCTGCACCAGGTGAGGATGGCGGTGGGCAGGCCGACATTGCACACCAGATTGAGCAGCAGGTTTTCCGGTTTCGGCTTGGCGGTGGGCAGGTTCGCGGCGACGGACATGGCGGCAAGGCAAGGGGGAACTCGGGGAAACGGGAAGGAAGAAACGCCCGGGGCGGTGAATTTCCTGATTTCCAGCTTTCCCCATTTCGGTATGTTGCGAGCCACATGCTCCTCCTCGGCGTCAACATCGACCACGCGGCCACCCTGCGCCAGGCCCGCTATCGGCAGGCCGGGGTGACCGTGGGGGGCAACATCGAGCCGGACCCGGTGGAACTGGCCTTCCGCTGCGAACGCGCGGGGGCTGACGGCATCACGGTGCATCTGCGGGAGGATCGCCGCCATATCCAGGACCAGGATGTGCTCCGCCTGGGCGCCGCGCGCGGCACCCGGCTCAATCTTGAAATGGCCTGCACCCCGGCGATGACGGAGTTTGCCCTGCGCCTGAAGCCCCACTCCGTCTGCCTGGTGCCGGAAAGCCGGGAGGAAATTACGACGGAGGGCGGCTTGGATGTCGTGCAGCACCGGGAGAAGGTCGCCCGGGTGACGGACGCCATGAACGCCGCCGGCATCAAGACCAGTCTCTTCATCGATCCGGAGCCGGAGCAGATCAAGCTGGCCGCCGAATTGCACGCGCCATGGATCGAATTGCACACCGGCGCCTACGCCAATGCCTACCACGGCCCCGGCCGGGCCGCCGAGTTCGCCCGCCTCCGCACCGGGGCCAAGCTGGCGCACCAGGCTGGCCTGGTCGTCAACGCGGGCCACGGCATCAATTACATCAACATCGCGGAAGTGCGCACCATTCCCCACCTGCACGAACTCAACATCGGCCACAGCATCATCAGCCGGGCGCTCTTCACCGGCATCGACGAGGCGGTGCGCACGATGAAGGCGCTCATGAATCCATGATTTTTGCCCACGGAACACACGGAATACACTGAAATGCACGAATCATGTCATCCTGAGCATCGCGAAGGATCCAGAACCATGGATGCGGACGGTCGCTCCGCTGGATTCTTCGCTGCGCTCAGAATGACAAGTCTGGGTTTTTGTGCCTTTTTGTGCCTTTTTGTGGCCAACCACCCATGATCACTCTTCCCCCCGGCGGCACCCTGATCGGCCTTGGCTGCGACTTGATTGAGGTCGAACGCATCCGCACCGTGCTGGCCAAGCACGGGGACCGCTTCCTCAAGCGGATCTTTACCGAGGAGGAGCAGGCCTACTGCAGCACGCTGAAGTATTCGCATAAGCATTACGCCGCCCGCTGGGCGGCGAAGGAGGCCGTCTCCAAGTGCTTCACCACCGGCATCGGCGAGCATCTCGATTGGACCTCCGTTTCCGTGTACCACGGCTCCCGCAAGGAACCGCTGGTGCGGCTGGATGCCAAGGCCACGGCCCTGCTGCAGCAGGTCGGGGCCACCCATGTGTGGCTGACCTTGTCCCATACGGAAACCCATGCCATGGCCGTGGCCGCCCTGGTGCGGCATGGCTGAGGTCGGACGGTCGGTGGGCGGGGCCGGTTAATTGCTTTTCTCGGCGGCATTGCTGAGTAGCTTGGGGGCATGTCGCTCCTCGCCTCCGTCCCGGTCCTGAGCTGCGGTGCCGCCAAAACCTGGGAGACCGGCCTGCTCAAAAATGAGGCGGCGGAATGGGACGCGATGCAACGCGCCGGCTCGGCCATCGCCGGGGCCGTTAGCGATGACTTTCGGGAGATCGGTGGCTTGCCCGCCGGGCTTCGGTTGCTGGTGCTGGCGGGCAAGGGCCACAACGGCGGGGATGCCATGCTGGCGGCCCAGGCCCTGTTGGCGGACCGGCCGCTTGCAATGGTGGACCTGCTGCTTGCTTATCCCGAGGATTCGCTTCGCCCGCTGGCGCGGCGCACCTTTGAGGGGCTGCGGTGTACGGCTGGCTCGCGTCTGCGGGTGGTGGACCTCGCCGGGCTCAAGGCTGAAATGGCCGGCTACGATGTCTGCCTGGACGGGGTCTTCGGGTTTCAGTTCCGGCCGCCGCTGGCAGCGCCGATGGCGGAGTTGCTGGCGTGGGTGAACACGCATCCGCGGATCAGGTTGCGGGCGGCCGTCGATCTGCCCAGTGGGCTGGGGGCGCAGAATGCCGGCACCGTCTTCCGGGCGGATTTCACCTATGCCACGGGCGTGGTTAAATCACCTGTGCTCGACCCGGCTCAGGCCGCCTGCGTCGGCCGGCTGCGTTATCTCGACTTGGGTTTCTTCAACCCTGTAGCCGGGGTTGGTGATCCGGGTCCGGGCTCAGCGAGCCCGGCGACAGATTATATATTGCTGTCGTCGATCCTCACGTCCTTGACGCAATTGCGGCCTTCCATCTCGGACAAGCGCACTTATGGCCATCTCCTGGTCATGGGGGGATCGCACCACTATCCCGGGGCGGTGATGCTGGCCGTCCGGGCCGCGCTGCGCAGCGGGGTGGGGCTGGTGACGGCCTTTGTGCCGGAGAAATTCGCCCCGGAATACGCCGCGACTCACCCCGAGGTCATGTGGGTGGGGTGCCCGGTGACCAGCACCGGCGGGCTGGCTGCGGGCAGCCTGCCGTTGGTCCGTGAGCGGTGGGGCCGGGCGAGCGCATTGCTGGTGGGGCCGGGACTCGGGGCCGATCCCCAGACGACGGCCCTGGTGGGGCAGATCGCCGGCGAGGCGTCTGTGCCGCTCGTGCTCGATGCCGATGCGTTGCGGCCCGAAGTGATGGCCGCCGCAGG
>JBAXWQ010000253.1:0-4759 GCA_037128315.1 Opitutia bacterium
GCCTCAGACGACGCGCGGGTCGCGCTGCGCCAACACCTTGGCGGTCTGCACCTCGCGGAAGCGGGCATAGGCGGCACGGAACTCCGGATGCCGGACCCCGAGGATGGCCACCGCGAGCAAGGCCGCGTTGACCGCGCCTGACTTGCCGATCGCGAGCGTCCCGACCGGCACGCCGGCAGGCATCTGGACGATGCTCAGGAGGGAATCGAGACCGTTGAGCGTCTTCGATTGCACCGGGACGCCGAGCACCGGCAGCACGGTCTTGCTCGCGCACATCCCGGGCAGGTGCGCCGCGCCGCCGGCCCCGGCGATGAGGACCTGGAGACCTCGCCCTTCGGCGGCCCCGGAATACTCGAAAAGAAGCTCCGGCGTACGGTGCGCGGAGACCACGCCGACCTCGTACGGCACCCCAAGGGCATCCAGCTGGTCGGCCGCGTGCTGCATCGTGTCCCAATCCGATTGGCTGCCCATGATGATGCCGACGAGGGGTGCGTTCATTGATGATGGCGATGAAGAGGACCGCGACGACGGATGCGCGGTGTGCTCTGGGGCCGGATCAGAACAGGTCGGATCACCGGCTGCAACGGCGCCATGCGGCAAAACCGACCGTCAACAACCTGGCCGCCACCGCCATCTCCCGGAGCTCAGGCACCGGCACGGACGGGAGGTCGTCCGCCACCCAGTCGTCCGCGAACGCGGCCGGGGGGGCGATCCGGTACCCGGTGATGCCTGAGGGCCCGGTGAACGAGCTGGCGTCCACGAAGCTCAACGGCTCCGGCTGTCGGGCGTTCAATCCGGGCAGCGTGAAGGTGACGAAGCCCAGCGAGGTCGATCCGTTCAGCGCGTGGACGGTGACGGCATCGGGCCACCGCCGAAACCGTGGTACTCCACCGGTCCGGACCATCCGCTGGCGAGCACCATGGTCGTGGCCAGCGTGATCACGTTCCCGCCGTCCCCGCCGCTCTCGTTGGTGATGAAGTGGTCGCCGGAAGGCGGTGGGCCGCAGAGCGGGCCGGGCGTCGCCGTGTCGACGTGATACCGGGCGCCGACCACAACGCCCCGGCTGTCCTAGACGATGCCGGGATAGAGGGATCCGCCGCCTGGCGCCGTGGCATATCGGAGGCCGGTCGTCCCGTCCGACGCGGGCGAGGACGAGGGGTCCTCGAAACCGACGGTGAGCGCGGAAACCGGGATCGACGCCGAGGACAAGGCGGCCAGATGCGGCAGGATGGATTTCATGGGATGAAAACTCGGAGGGTCCGTTGCGAGCAGAGCTTGCCCCTGCTCCGTGGCTAGTTGCCCGACTTCGGGCCGCGCCGGATCCGTCGACCGACCACCGGAGCGCTCACCTCCACTTCACCTCGACCGCTTTGAACCCCGCCACCTGGCCGATTGCAAGGAGCTGGAGCTTCGTGCGGTCCTCGGCGTCCTTGAGGATCCCGGAGGCGCGGGCGGCCTTGCGGATCTCTTCGACGGCCTGACGCCGGGCGTCCTGCTCCATCTGCTGGTCGAACTCCCGCAACATCCCGGTCGAACGCTCGATCACCTCCGTCTTGTTCTCGTCGAGATACACGTCGAGCAACTGCGGGCGGGACAGGACGAGCACGAGCGTGTCGCCGCTGGCATGGACGTCCTCGGGCCGGAGCTTCTGCAGGTCGACGCCGGCCTTGGCGATGCCGTGGGCGACCATGAGCAGCCGGTTCTGGCCGTACCACTTCACGTCATCGAGGCGGACGACCTTCTCGAAGACGTACCGGACCGTGACCAACTGCGACATCGACTGGATCTGGGTGACGACCGTCGCGGTCTCGGCGATCCGCGGGCGTTCGCCCGGCGCGGACCAACGTCCCAGCAACACGCCGCCACCGAGCCCGAGGGCCAGGATGACAGCGCAGACGACCGCCAAGGCGATCGCGGTGATGCCAAGTTTCATCTCGACCTCCTTCCAGTCCCACACCATACCACGGCGGAAGGGAAAAAGCGGGTCACCAACGCACCTTCGCCGGGAAATACTCCGCGATCCAAGACACCCGCAATGGCCAGACCGTCCGCGTGGCCGCCTACGCCCTCGGTGGTGTCAATTCCAAGCTTCTCCTCGATCTGGGATTCGACATCATCAAGTTCTACGAAGGGTTCCTCGGCCCTTTCCCCTTCAAGCACTATCTGATCGCGCAGGTCCCACAAGTGGGATTCGGGATCGCGCCACCAGGCCTGCAGCTCATTACCAGCGAAGCCTTCGAGCCGTTTAATGGCGAGCTGACTAAGCGCTACACGCAGGGCATCAACCACCGCATCGCCCATGAGGTCGCCCACCAGTACTGGCCCCATGTGGTCCACATTCCCAGTGAGAAAAATGCATGGCTTTCCGAGGCCTTCGCAGAATACTCATCGTCCATGTTCATTCGGGCGTCCCGGGGGGAAGGCAAGTTCCAGAATATGGTCGCTGGATGGCAGGCAAACGCCGAGCTCGCCGCGCCCATGGCGCCCCTGGACATGGCCAACCGCCTTTCCTACTGGTCTGGCGATCCTTCCAATGGGCGGCGCTATCGCAATTGGGTGGTCTACGACAAGGGAGCCCTTGTTCTCCATGCCATCCGGGGTGAGATGGGCCACATCCCCTTCCTCAAATACCTCCGAGCTCTCCAATTGAACTTCAATGGCAAACCGCTTTCCGTTGAACATCTTCAGGGCGTCCTGGATGCCATGACCCGAAAGGACCACAGGGCCTTCTTCGGGACCGTCGTCATGGGCGTCGATCTGCCTCCGAAATGAGGACACCAATGCTGTGGATTCCATCGGCCGCAGAGACTCTCCCTGAAGCACCGAAAAGTGAAGCGAATGCTCCGTCACTTCAAACCTGCGGTACCGTGAGTACTTGAGCTTCGGAATCAGGCGCTCTGTCTGGTGGATAGCGAGAGCCATGACCTTGGCTCAAGAACACCCTGATCATTTTCATATCTTTATCGGTGTTCATCGGTGTTCATCAGTGGTTCAAATAGCTTTTCAGCCTTTGATTTCAGTGGTTCTGACCCTGAAACCATGGGGTCTGGCAACCTTCGACTGCTTCAGGAATTCAGGCATACCTCGGCGGAGTAACACACCGGAGCTTGCAAGAGCAAAAGGACTTGGAACCACCGATGAACACCGATTAAAAGCTGATCAAGAAAGGCCTTCAGGAAGAAGCCATCCGTTCGTTGTGAACCCTGGTGCTCGGTGGCTTCGCAAGCTCAGAAACTCCAGTGCATCCCCACCGAGGCGCTCCAGCGGGGCTCAATCTGCAGGCCGTTCACCCGCTGGGCCACGGGCACCTGAGCGAAGACATAGACCTGCAGGGTCGGACTGACCGTGAAGGTCACGCCGGGGCTCAGGTAGACTAGGGTGGCGCCGCTGTTGGCGCTATCGGCGTTGACGCCGGCTTCGCGCTGTTCGGCCCGGACGTTCACCTGCAGGTGCGGCGTGAACCCTGCATGGCCCGAGTAGCGCACGCCGAAGGTGGCGTTCACCCCGTCGCCGGGCCTGAAGCCATCGCTTTCGCGCAGGGGTTTCTGGAACAGCACCTGCCCGAAGCAGCCCCAGTCAGGAGCGAGCTCGCCAAAGGCATAGCCACCGAAGAGCAGGTCCGTGGTGCCCGAGCCCAGCTGCAGCCCCCGGTCCAGCAGCTCGCCGGCCTGGGCCCCAGCGTTGAAGGTCTGCTTGGTGCCACCGGTGGGGAGCTTCACCCCCAGCTGAAGACCAAAGGAGTGATCATCCGTGAAGCCCTGGTAGCGGCCCAGCACGCGCACATCCCCCAGGCCATTGCCCCGGGAATAGGTCGGCTCCGTATCGCCCTCGGTGATGGTGGCGTGATCGCGGTTGAAGACCGGGATCAGCAGCGTCACGCCCCAGTCCGGCCCCGGGCTGTAATCCAGGGTGGCCGTGAGGTTGCGGTTGCTGGTCTTCTCCTGGATCTCCTGTTCATTAGGGAAAGCGAAGGAGCTGCGGGGCACGGAGGTGGTGCCCGCCCGGAGCTGATCCTGGTTGAAGTAGTCATAGCGCAGGTCGAAGCGGAAGCCCGGCTTGACGGCGTAGCCCTGGCTGGCCCAGTCCGAGTTCAGGGTGCAGCCACAGGCACCGCAGGCCTGAGCCGTTGGGGCAGCAGCCAGGAGCAGGGGGATAAGGGTTAAACGGGTCCAGGAAGGCATGAGGAAAACTCCAAACAGCGGAATGATCCCATCATGGCTGTAAGGACATGTTTTCACTCCGCGTCAAATTGTCGCAGGGCGCCGATGGGCGCCCTGCGAGAAATACTCTGGGTGTGGGTCCGCCCTCAGGCCGACTTCTTGAGGGCCATGCCGCACTTGCACTTGCCGCGCTTGGTCGACAGGGTGTTGCACTCGCAGGTGCACTTGCCCGGTGCTGCCTTGACGGTATTGCAGGTGCAGTTGGCCCCCAGGCACAGACAGAGACCGGGTCGTGGCGAGTCTTGCCCTTTTCGGGGCGTCCTGGGGCGCCGCCGGGATGCCGCCAGCGCTTGCAGAGCGGGCGTCCCATGCTTTTTTCTGTGCCTTCCTGCCTTTTTCCATGTCTTCCGTGACCAGCGCTTTTCTCTGTGTCCTCTGCTGCCCTCTGTGGTCTCTGGGTTCCGCTTTGATTGCCCGGGAATTCGAACCAGGCCCCATGTTTCAGCTGAGCTATACCGATAATCGGGTCCGCGAATTTCCGTGTCTTCCGTGACCAGCCTTTTTCATTAGGCCTGGTCAGGCGCGGAGAGCCAGGCGAG
>JBAXWQ010000254.1:0-4739 GCA_037128315.1 Opitutia bacterium
GGCACCTGCGTCGAGCGCCGGGAGGCGTTTCAGCAGGCAGGTTTGGTCGATCCGACCGTCTATGAGTCCACGCCGCCCCTGCCGGCGGGACCCAAGAAAGGAGGAGAGAATGATTAAGAGAACGAAGAACGAGAACGACCGCTCCGGTGGCAATCGTTCTCCTTCTCGTAATCATTCTCGTTCTCTTGGTTTATGTTAATCTCCGAGATATTTTATTCCCTCCAGGGCGAAGGCGAGCTGGCCGGCGTGCCGTCGGTCTTCGTCCGCACTAGCGGCTGCAACCTGCGCTGCAACTGGTGCGACACGCCCTACGCCTCTTGGCAGCCGGAAGGAAAGCCCATGACCGAGCCCGAGATCGTGGCGGCGGTGGGCGCCCATCCGTCGCGCCATGTGGTGCTGACGGGCGGCGAGCCCATGATCGCGCCCGGCATCCACGAGCTGGCGGCAGCGCTGAAAAAATCGGGGTACCATATCACGATCGAGACGGCGGCGACGGTGGCGCCGGGGGGCATCGCCTGTGACCTGGCCTCGCTCAGCCCGAAGCTGAAAAATTCCGCCCCCGATGCGCGGCTCGACGACACCTGGCGCCGCAAGCATGAGGCGTTGCGCTGGCAGCCGGAGGTCGTGCCGGCCTGGCTCGACGACTACGGCTACCAGCTCAAGTTTGTCGTCGCCCAGGCCGCGGACGTGGACGAGATCGAGGCGATGCTGGCCACGCTGGGCCGCGCGATTCCGCACGGGAAGATTCTCCTGATGCCGGAGGGCACCACTGTCGAGGTGCTGCGGTCGCGGGCCGGCTGGCTCGGAGAGTTATGCAAGGCCCGCGGCTACCGCTATGCGCCGCGGCTCCACGTGGAGCTTTACGGCAACAAACGCGGCACATGACCATTCATCTGCTGCCGCATTTGCGCCCGGTTCAGAAGCTCTCCGTAGAGCTGAATGATTTGCGCACGCGGGTCGGTCAGCGCCCGGTCACCATCCGGGAACTGCTGTACGTCCTGCGCGGGCGGGCCTACTTGCTGCTGGTGATTTTGCTCGCCCTGCCCTTCTTGCAGCCCGTGCCCCTGCCTGGACTGTCCACTCCGTTGGGCTTGGCGATCTGTTTGATCTGCCTGCGGCTCGCGCTGGGCCAGCGGCCTTGGCTGCCGAAAAGCATTCAGCGCAAGGAGCTGCCGGGTGGGTTTGTCCCCCGGGTGCTTGATCTGGCGGCTAAGATCATCAGCTGGCTGGAACGGGTGCTGCGGCCCCGCTGGCTGGTGCTCACCGACCATCCGCTGATCCGACAACTGCACGCCCTTATGATGTTTTCTGGTGCCAGCATTTTGCTGCTGCCCCTGCCGATACCCTTTTCCAACAACCTACCCGCCTGGTCGATTCTGCTACTCGCCTGCGGCCTGCTGGAACGCGACGGTCGGGCCATCGTGTTGGGCTATCTGATGCTCGCCGTCAGCATTGTATACATCTGGTTGTTCGGTGAGGCGGCGGCCCAAGGACTGGAAGTGCTGATGCACTGGTTGCGGGCATAATTATTATCCCGGTCGGAGCGTCCCGGGCGACAGCGGGGCCGAAGCTTCGACGGAAACCAGAAATCAATTCGCCGGCCGGGGGGCGGGTCCTGGCTTCAGGAAGGAGATGGCGATGGAGGCGCCCAGCACGGCGCCGATGATGCCCAGCGACCAGCTGATGGGGAATTTGCCACCGAAGGCCTCATTCAGCCAGACCATCTTGAGCCCGACGAACACCAGCACGATGCCCAGGCCGTATTTCAGGAAACGGAACTTGTGCATCACCCCGGCGAGCAGGAAATACAGCGAACGGAGGCCGAGGATGGCGAAGGCATTGGAGGTGAAAACAATCAGCGGCTCGCGCGTGAGGGCGAAGATGGCCGGCACCGAGTCCACGGCGAAGACGATGTCGCTGATTTCAATGAACACCAAACAGACCAAAAGCGGCGTGGCATGCCAGACGCCGTTCTCGCGGACCAGGAACTTGTCCCCGTGCAGCCCCGGGGTGACCGGCAGCAGCCGGCGCAGCAGCCGGAGCAAGGGGTTCTTCTCCGGCTCGATCGGCTTGTCCGGGGCGAAGAGGATCTTGATGCCGGTCAGAATCAGAAACGCACCGAAAAGCAAGATGACCCAGTGAAACTGCATCAGCAGGGCCCCGAGGGAGATGAAAATCGCCCGGAAAATCAGGGCCCCGAGAATGCCGTAAAAGAGCACCCGGTGCTGGTATTGCGGCGGCACGGCGAAGTAGCCGAGGACGACGACAAAGACAAAGATGTTGTCCACCGACAGGGACGCCTCGATGACGTAGCCGGCCAGGAACTCCAGCCCGGTCTGCTTGGCGAGAGCCGCGTGATCCAGCCCGGCCAGCCGGGGATCGAGCGGAAACTTCCATTGGGCGTAGTAGTAGAGGCCGACGCAGAAAATCAGGGCCAGGCTGACCCAGACGATCGTCCAGATGAATGCTTCCTTGACGCTCACGGCGTGGGCCTTGCGGTGAAAAACCCCCAGGTCGAGGGCAAGCATGGCCAGGACAAAGAGCGTGAACAGGCCGTAGAACCACCAATAATCTACAAAAGGGAAGAGAGGAATATGGGTCATGTTGCTTTCAGGGAGAGCCGCCAATTAACAAGCTGAAGACGTCGGCCGGGCCCGCGGGAGAGGGGATAGGGCGCGAGGGGATGGGAACGGATTTTCATTGGGCCTAGATATTATCCGGCCAGGACTGGCCACGGTCCGCCCGGTGCGACTGCAGGGCCAGCAGGTTCCGTTGCATGGCGACATCCACCAACAGCGCGTCGTCCAGCAAGCCGATTTCCGGCAGCGAATCCGGAATGAGATCCTGGCCCTTGAGGAAGTAAAAGAGCACAAAGGCGATTTCACGATGTGCCGGCGAGTTGGCGGCGGGAGGCGATTCCAGCATGAAAGCCGCCAGTAGCTCCACCCGTTGGCGCAGACGCTGCGAGTCCGTGATCAGGGCCGCTTTGATCATGACATCCGGCAGCAACCCATGCAACCCGGCCAAATCCCCGGCGCTGACGCACTCGGCGCCCTGGGCAACCTGTTTGGACAAACTGCCCGGCTGCTTCGCGACGAGCATTTGGCGAAAGTAATGGCCGAGAGGAGAAGAGAGGGAATCGTGCATGGTGATTGAGTCGACGGACCCAAACAACAGCTGCGGGTCCACTATACAAGCCGGACTGGATTGGAAATCCGGAAGCTGTTTCCAACCGCCTCAACCAGTGGTTATAACGATTTTTCCGAATTGCCGTCCGGCTTCCATGTGGCGCAAGGCGTCATCAGCGCTCGCCAGCGCGAAAGCGCGATCGACCACCGGCATGATCTTGTGCCGCTGGACCATGGCAGTCATCCCGGCAAAATCCGCCGGCGAGCCCATGGTGGTGCCGAGCACGGTGATCTGCCGGAAGAAGCATTTGCGCATATCCAGGCCCTTGGGGTTGCCCCGCGTCGCGCCGAAGAAAACGATCCGGCCACCGGGCGCGCTGAGGTCGATCAGCTGGGCGAAGCCCTCGCCGCCCGCACTGTCGATGATGACATCGAAGGCCCCGGCCCGTTTTTGCAGCGCGGCCGCCCAGTCGGGATCCTGATAATTGACCCCGCCCAAGGCGCCCAGGCCCTGGGCCCGCGCGATTTTTTCCGGCGAGCCCGAGGTCACCCAGGCCGAGGCGCCGGCGGCCACAGCAAACTGCAAGGCGAACAGCGCGGCGCCGCCGCCGACGCCGGTGACAAGGACGCGTTCGCCGGACTTCAATTGGGCCCGGGTGAAAAGAGCCCGCCAGGCTGTGAGGCCGGCGAGGGGCAGAGCGGCGGCCTGTTCCCAGGTGAGATGGGCCGGCTTGGGCGCGAGATTGGCCGCGGGGACGACCACTTGCTCGGCGAAAGTCCCCTGGTCCGGCAGGCCGAGAATGCGAAAGTTCGGTCCCTGCGCCCGCGGATCGGCACCCCAGTCGAGGGCCGGATTGATGATGACTTCCTGCCCGACCCACGCCGTGTCAGCGGGCGAGCCGACCGCGGTCACGACCCCGGCGCCGTCCGAGCCCGGCGTGATGGGCACCTGGATGTTGGGATAGAGCCCGAGCTGCATCCAAAGATCGCGGTGGTTGAGTGCGGCCGCCTGGAGGCGGACCACGGCGTGACCGGGTCCCGCCACGGGCTCGGGCACCTCTTGCAGGACCAGGGGCTGCTTGATCGCGGTAAAGACGGCGGCTTTCATGCGAGAAGAAATAAAACCGGCGGGGACAAAAGCAAATGTTCACCCGGGCTGAAGCACAGCAAACGGCCGGAAGCCGGGCGGGATCAGCGTTTTAATTTTGCCTGCAGGCGCTTCATTTCCGGGCTGACCGCCCCGCAGTTGGCGCCGCAGCCTGGCGATTTTTTCTTATTGAACCACGAGCGGATGAGCAGGGTCGCGGCGAGAGCGACGACCGCGAGGGCGATGCTGGTTTGGAGGGAGGAAGACAAGGTTAGGATTTGTTAGACACAGAGAACACAGAGCCTCTGACAGGAAACTCCGTCAACTCGGGTTGGGCCTCGGTGTTCTCGGTGACACATGGTTTCAATAGCCCAGCGCGCGGCCGGTTTGATAGATGACGAAGCAGACGAACCACGCCGTGCCGGTCATGTAGGCGATCTGGAACAGCGGCCAGCGCCAGGAGTTGGTCTCGCGCTTCACGATGGCGACGGTGCTCATGCATTGCATGGCGAAAACATAGTACA
>JBAXWQ010000255.1:0-4708 GCA_037128315.1 Opitutia bacterium
GCCTGTTGGCCACGCTGCTGCAGCCCACGAGCGGCTCGGCCCGGCTCGCGGGCTTCGATGCGGCCACGCAGGCGGACCAGGTGCGGGCGCATGTCGGTTTTCTCGCCGCCAGCACGGCGCTCTATGGGCGGCTCACGGCGCGCGAGATGATCACTTATTTCGGCCGGCTCAACGGGCTGGCCGACGCGGTCATCAAGGAACGGCTCAACCGGCTC
Organism: Opitutia bacterium; assembly: GCA_037128315.1. GTDB lineage: Bacteria > Verrucomicrobiota > Verrucomicrobiia > Opitutales > Opitutaceae > Lacunisphaera. Next base: position 216 of record JBAXWQ010000255.1, read on the forward strand.
GCCGACGAGCTCGACATGCGGGATTTTCTCGACCGGCGCTGCGACAAGTTCTCCACCGGCATGAAGCAGAAGACCTCCATCGCCCGCACCCTGATCCATGATCCGGCGGTGATGATCTTCGACGAGCCCACCCTCGGCCTCGACGTGATGACCGCCCGTTCCATCGTCAAGTTTGTGCGAGATTGCCGGAATCGCGGCAAGACCGTCATCTATTCCACCCATGTCATGAGCGAGGTGGAGAAAATCTGCGATGTCATCGGGATCATCCATGACGGGCGGCTCGTGACCGAGGGCACGCTGGCCGAGCTGCAGCAGCGTTTCGGCGAGACCGACATGGAGGAGGTCTTCGTCAAGGCCGTCGGCGGCGAGGCGGCCCTGGCGGCGGCGTTGAAAAACTAAGGAACCATCCCATGAACTGGCAAAATATTCTCACGGTCTACCTGAAGGAACTGAAGGACTCGCTGCGCGATCGTCGCACCCTCATCTCCATGATCGTGGTCCCCACGCTGATCATGCCCGTCATCATGTTCGGGGTCGGCACCATCATGACCAAGATCATGAAGCAGGCCCAGAGCGAGACCGTGTCGGTCATGATTTTGGGCGGCACCGATTCGCCGGGCGTGGTCGCCGCCCTGAAGGCGGACAAGAAATTTCGGCTCGTGCCGGCGGCCGCCGACTACCAGCAGCTGATCTCGGACAAGAAGGTGCGCGTGGCCGTGGAGATTCCCGCCGGATTCGAGGCGGCCCTCAAGGGCGGCGAGGTGCAGACTGTTTCCCTCTATTATTATGAAGGGGAGCTGAAATCCAGCTTCGGCCTGAAAGCCGTGCAGGACTTCTTCACGTCCCTGAAGGAAAAGACGATCGAAACCCGTCTGGCGGACCGGGGTTTGCCCGCGGCCGTCATCAAACCCTTTGTGATCCGGAAGCAGAATGTGGCGCCCCCGGAGAAAGTCGGCGGCAATGCCATCGGCGGCTTCATTCCCTATCTGATCATCATTCTGTGCTTCACCGGCGCGATGTATCCGGCGATGGACCTGACGGCGGGGGAAAAGGAGCGCGGCACGATGGAGACGCTGCTGTGCAGCCCGGTCCGTCGCATCAATATCGTGGTGGGCAAATTCCTGATGGTGCTCACCGCGTCCCTGACCACCGTGCTGCTGTCGATTGTCTCCATGGGGGTCAGCGCCGCCATCGGGGTGATGTATTTCGGCGGCCAGGCCACGTCGCAGAGCGCCACGTCAGCCATGGCGGGCAAGGCGGCGGAAGGCGGCAGCATCCCGCACATCGACCCGGTGGGCTTGATCGGGGTCGGGGCCCTGGTCCTGCCGGTCGCGGTGTTCTTTGCGGCCATGTTGCTCGCCATTTCCCTTTTCGCGAAAAGCTACAAGGAGGCGCAGAGCTACGTCTCACCCCTGATCATCGTGGTCATCATGCCGGCGGTGATCGGCATGCTGCCCGGGGTGGAGCTGAACGCGAAGCTGGCCCTGGTGCCGATTCTCAATCTTTCGCTGGTGTGCAAGGAGATGCTCTCGGGCGTGTGGCACTGGGACTATATCGCCCTGATCTTCGGCTCCTCGTGCGTCTATGCGGCCATCGCCCTCGGCTTTGCGGTCAAGATGTTCAATCGCGAGGACGTGATGTTCCGGGCGTGAGTTCGGTTGCTGTGGGCGGGGTGCCCTCACCCCGCATGGCATGGGCGACGGAACTGTAAGCCCGCGGGGCGAGGGCACCCCGCCCACAGATATTTCCGGCGGGCTTATATAATTCTGTAAAAGCCCGAGCCCCGCCGGTAAACGCCGCGTAAATAGGCCCTGCCCCCCTAGGCGGAAGGGGCTAGGGATGCTATGGTGGCGGTGCACTCACATGAATATCACCACCCGTTCCGACAGCCACGAGACCGCGCAACTAGAAAAATTGCGCACCCAGCTCTCCACCGACATCGAGGCCCTGCACCTGCAGGAGGCCAGTCTGAAGGAATATGAGCAACGGCTCCGTCTGCTGATCGATCAATCCGCGGCCCTCCCGGCGAATGTGCCGCCCGTCAACCAGTATTTCACCAATGCCGGTCCCACCCAGTCCGAGCTCGACTCGGCGTGGGAGAAATATTCCCGGGCGCATGCGTTGCTTGAGGCCGCCCGGCGCGGGCTGTGCGACGATCGGCTGGCGGTGAAGGACCGCGAGGAACGGGTCCAGTTGCGTGAGACCGAAATCAGCCGCCGCGAAGCCTGGGTCAAGGCGCGCGAGCAGGAACTGACGGCACGGATTGAGGCCATGGCCCAGGAGAAGGTCGTCGCCAAGGCCAAGCCGTCGTTCACCCGGGCGCCGTTCCTGGCGGCCCGCAATATGCTGAGGCGGAACGGCTGACCCCGCTTTCCCATTTAGCCGGAATTATTCCGGCTAAGTGGGTTCAGGCTTTTTCCAGCTCCGCCAGCTTGGCGGCGGCGACTTCCCACGCAGTGGTGGCAGCCTGCAGCTGGTCGACGAGCACGCTCAGCTCGCGGTTCAGGTGCTGGGCCTTGCCGGGGGAGTTGTAGGTTTCCGGGGCCTCAAGCTCGGCCGTCAGGTCGTTCTGCTTCGCCTCGAGCTGGGCGACCTTTTCCTCGAGATGTCCGACCTCGGTGCGGAGCTTCTTCAGGTCGTTGGGGCTGGGCTTCTTTGTAGCCGGGCTCGTTGAGCCCGGACCGGGGCCCGCGGCCCCGGCTACAGTTTTCTTTTCCTGCACCGGTCGCGCATCGGTGAAGCCGGCGGTGAGTGCGGCCCGGGCATTGGATGCCTTGGACTTCTCCAGGTAATAGTCGTAATCGCCCGCATACGGCGTGAGCCGGCCGCTGTGCACGTGCAGCACCGTCTTGGCGAGCTGGCGGATGAAATACACGTCGTGGCTGATGAAGATGAACGTGCCCTCGTAGCTTTTCAGCGCGTTGACCAGCGAATCGATCGACGGAATGTCGAGGTGGGTCGTCGGCTCGTCCATCAGTAACAAATTCGGCGGGTTAACCAGGAGGCGGGCGAGGGCCAGGCGGGATTTTTCGCCGCCGGAGAGGACGGAGACCTTCTTGTGGACATCGTCCTTGCGGAAGAGGAACCCGCCGAGCACGGCGCGGGCCTGCTGCTCGGTGAGCTGGTTCTCGTTGGTGCGCAGCTCCATCACGTTCTCGAAGACGGTGAGGTCGAGCTTCAGGTTGTCCGCGCGATTCTGGGCGAAATAGCCCGGGACGACGTTGCTGCCGAGGTTGAGCTCGCCGCCCTGGATCGGGATGACCCCGGCCAGGATTTTCAGCAGGGTGGACTTGCCGGCGCCGTTTGGGCCGACGAGCACGATCTTCTGGGCGCGCTCCGCCTCAAAGTTCAAATCCGTGTAGACGACATGGTCGCCGTAGGCTTGGCGGACCTTTTTTAGGTTCACGACCTTGAGTCCGGAGCGCAGCGGCTGCGGGAAGCGGAAATTGATCTTCTTGAGGTCTTCCCACGGCTCCTCGACGGCGACATCCTTGAGGCGTTCGATCTGCTTCTCCTTGGATTTTGCGCGCGAGGCCATCGAGGCCTTGGCGCCGAAGCGGTCCACGAATTTTTGCAGATGGGCGATTTCGCGCTGCTGGTTCTTAAACTGCGCCGCCTGCTGTTCCTTGCGGGCGTCCTTCTCGTTCAGGTAGTCGTCGTAGTTGCCGGTGTATTTGTTCAGCGTGCCGCTGCGCAGCTCGAGAATGCCGTTGCAGAGCGAGTTCAGGAACTCCCGGTCGTGGGAGATGAGGACCAGACCGCCCGGGTAGCGCGTCAAGTAGTCCTGAAACCAGAGCAACGCCTCGAGATCGAGATGGTTGGTCGGCTCGTCGAGCAGCAGCAGGGCGGGCTCACTCACCAACAGGCGGGCGAGATGGGCGCGCATGACCCAGCCGCCGGAGAAGGACTTGGCTTCCTTTTCGTGGTCGGATTCGCGAAAGCCGAGGCCGGCGAGGATTTTTTTCGCACGCGGCTCGAGCGTCCAGTCAATGTCGTAGTCGTCGTCGTTCTCCGGGATGAGTTTCTTGCCGCTGGTGGCGATGGCCAGAATGGTCTCGTCGCGCACCGGGGCGCTCTCCTGCGGCAGATAGCCGAAGTCGGCGCCGCGCTCCCACTCAATGGTGCCCTCGTCGGGAGTTTCCTCGCCCAAAATCAGGTTGAAGAGGGTGGATTTGCCCGCGCCATTCGGGCCGACCAGGCCGAAGCGATCGGTGCGCGCAACGAAGAGCGATACGTCCGAGAAGAGCTCTCGGGTACCGTAGGACTTGGCGACATCAGCAATGGTCAGCATGGAAAACCCGCGAGTGAGCCGCGTCCCGCAGCCGCGGTCAATGGCACACTTGCAATTTCGCGGAAACAATTGGCTGGCAGTGGTCTCCATCGGATAAGGGTCAGGCGACCGATATTTAACCGAATCGCGGGCCGGTGGAGGCAATGGCCCCTGCCTTTATTGACTCCCGGCTGATTCCGCTCCGATTAACGGCGGCCGTAGG
>JBAXWQ010000256.1:0-4684 GCA_037128315.1 Opitutia bacterium
CGGACTTGCGGCAGCGATTTCTCGCGCAGGTAGCGATCAAAGTCTTTGTTGTTGTCGGGGCCGAAGTCCCAGTCGTTGCCGGCGCCGTTGGGGTCGTGCCAGTCCTGGACTTGGGAATAATAGAAGCAGAGTTTCAGTCCGCGTTTGGCGCAGGCGGTCTGCAGTTCCTTGAACGGGTCGCGTTGCCACGGCGTGGCGTCGTAACAGTTATACTTGCTGACCTCCGAGCGATAGAGGGCGAAGCCGTCGTGGTGTTTGCAGTCGAACACGACGTACTTCATGCCGGCGTCGACGGCGAGTTGCGCCCAGGCGTCGGCGTCGAATTTGGTGGGGTTGAAGCGGTGAGCGAGTTGCTCGTATTCTTTCACTGGGATCTTCGCCCGGTTCATGATCCACTCGCCGATGCCGGCGATCGGCTTCCCCTTCCACTCGCCCGCGGGAATGGAGTACAGGCCCCAGTTGATGAAGAAGCCGTACTTGGCCTCGTGAAACCACTGCAGGCGCGTTTCGCGTGCGGGACTGGCGGGCGGTGGCTGCGGCTTGCCGTTGAAGAGTCGCGCGAGCACGGCGATGTTGCGGTCGTTGCCCTTGAAAGACTCGGGCGATTGCGTCAGATAAGTCTCGATGGGCAGCGGCAGCGAGTCGGGCAGCGGCCTACTGAAACCGTAGATACCGAAGGTGGCGTTGGCGGCATCGGAAACAACCTTGCGCGCATCGTGACGGTCGCCCCAGCCGACGACGCAGAGCAACTGGCGCGTGTGCGGCCCGAACGTGCTGAACGACCAGCAGATGAACATGCCAAAGCGCTGCTGCTGCAGGGCCGCCACGCGCGCCTGGCTCACGGGCGGCGGAGCGGCGCGAGTGGCCGCGACGGCCGGCATGGAGAGCACTAGTGCCCAGGCGGCGAAGAAGATGGCGAGTGAGGGTTTCATGATGACGGAGCAAGGCGGCGGGAACCGGTTCGGCGGCGGATCGACGACCCCTCGATGCTGTGCCTTGCCTAGCCGAACGCACGGTTATTGCCATGCACGATCCTGCTTTTCCATGCACAATCTTGGCCTGGCAAACGCCGCGGGCACCCGCGGTGTCCGGCGGATGAGGCGCCGCTGCGGAAAGGGGGCGATCTTGGAGGACTAATCGGCTGCACGATATTGCTTCGCGGCAGCTTCCGGTGCAACAGCCGGGGGGCAGCCGGACGGGGTCTCGCTGGTGGTGCCATTCAGATTCGCGAGGTCAGGCCTGCTATCAGCCCAATATTGGGTAGGTATTCCCGGATCGCTCAGACGCTCAAGAGGGGCGCCGCATCGTCGGTTCGATCCGCCCGCTCGCGACCACTGCAGCAACCAGCGGGTCAACTTCGGGTTGCCCATCGCATTGGAAAGCTCGAGGCGCAGTTGCCGCCAGGCGAGTTCGCGCTGGATTTCGACGGGGGACGCCGCTGCTACCACCAACGCTGGCACGGTCTGCGGTCCCTGCGGTACCACCGTGCGGAGTCCGGTCGTGGGCAGGAGCGGCGCGCTCCTGCGCAGATCATCAACCCGCCGGCAGGCAACCCGGGCCGATGGGCTCGAAGGACTTGTAGGTGAGGACGAATTCCTGGTGGCCGAGGGTTTCGGACTTGGTGGGCGCGCCGCGCGCGACCGCCAGGGACAGATCGTGAATTTCTCGGCCCACTTCGTCCAACGATGCGCGGCCCTCCAGAATCCGCCCCGCGTCGACGTCCATGTCGTCGCCGAGGCAGCGAAACGTCTCCGGGTTGGCGCACACTTTGATCACGGGCGAGATCGCCGAGCCGACGACCGAGCCGCGTCCGGTGGAAAAGAGGATGAGGTGCGAACCGCAGGCGATGAGTTCCGCAATCTCGGCGTTGTCGTTGATATTCGGAAAACCAAAGCGGACTTCGCCGTCGGGTACGATGTCTCCGGCGCCGATGATGACAATCGGCCGCGGCCGCGCGGGACGCGGCCAGGATTGGAGAATGTGGGTGGGATCGAAGGTCACGGTCGGCGGAAAGCGAGATCGGGTTTGCCTGACATGAGAGGCGCGATGGCCGGCATCACACGAACATGATATAGCCGGTGCCTGCACGCTCCGGACTTCGGTTCATGGGACGGTGGGCGGTTTCGCGGGTTGCGGTTGGCCGACGATCACGTCGGACCTTCGGGACGACGGCTGAATGTCCCACGCGGTCAGCGTGCCGTCTTTCACCGTGCCGCTGAGCACGGCGCCGCGTGTGAGGTGCAGTTTGAAATCTACATCCCAATCGGCCGGCCACGCCGGCAGCAGGAGAATCTTGCCTGCCGCGCCGGAGCTTCCGAGTGAAGGCGGGGTGCCCGCTTCCTGCACCAGCATTCGCTGCAGCGCCACGGCGCCGGCGCCGAAATGATCAAAGTCGGGGCAAGAGTCCGGCCCCTCTTTGCCGTACAGCGGAAACCGGGACATGGTCGAGGCGGTGCGGAAGCGGCGGACCAAGCCCTTGGCGGCCTCCGCGGCCTCGCCGGCATAGGCCCAGTGGATTTGATCCTGGGTCCAGCACCCGCAGCCGAAGGCGTCCTTGAGCGATCGATGCTGCATGGTCCAGGCCACGGTGTCCTCCGAGCCAAGGCCCAGGCCGAAACACCGGAAGGGGAAAACCGGATACAGTTCGCCGTTCTCGGCATTTTTTCTCAACTCCCATTTCTCGGCGGGCGCGAGGGCTGGTCGGCCCCCGATGACGTGCTGCGGCACCTCCGGAATCTCGGCCCGGAACTTCCGCCAGCGGGCCTGATCGTCGGCGTTCCCGGCCTTCATCGCGAGCAGTTCGTCCAGGCAGAATCGCAGGCCGGCGATATCGGGGGCCGGATTGACCGCGCGCCACCACGTCTCGAGCACCTGGGCCGGGTCCAGACGCAGCTTGCCGTCGGCCCCGCGGGCGTAGTGGCGATCGAAGAAGAGCAGAACCTCCCGGGCAAAGGGTACGATTATCAGGTGATTGCCTACAACCAGGCGGGCCAATCCGCGCCGTCCAAAATCGTGAGCGTCAACACGCCCACCACCGTCCAAGTGTCAGGTGTCATCAGCACCTTTAACGGCCTCGTCAACACCCCCCTGCCGAATGTGACAGTCACCTTCAACAATGGCGTTGATACCCCCACCACCACTCTCACCGATGCCACCGGCGCCTACACGGCCGCCGTGTCCTACCTCTTTATCGGCACCGTGACCCCGACCCTGGCTGGTTACGTCTTTGCTCCCATCAACCGCAGCTATGCCTCTCCTGGTCTGAGCGCCAACCTGACTGGTCAGAACTTTGTGGGCCATGTGCCGGTCCTGTCTGGCACCATCGCCACGGCAGCTGGCACACCCGTCGCCGGTGTTCTGGTCACCTTCAATGCTGGGGTGACCGCCACCACCGATGCTGCCGGGTTCTACTCCCTCACCCTGTCGACGCCCTACACCGGCACGATCGTCCCCAGCAAGCTCCACTATGCCTTTACCCCGGACAAGTCTACGAACTTCTCCTTACTCAGCACTGACACCACTCAGAACTTTGAAGCGGCTGGCATCGTGACCGTCTCGGGCACTGTTACCAGCACCTTCCCTGTGGTGGGACCCCTCGCCGGTGCCACCGTGACCTACATCCGCACCGGCCAGACCCCGCAGACCGCGACCACGGACAACACTGGGGCCTACAGCATGACCGTGCCCTCGCCTCTTATTGGCACCCTCACGGCCACGGCTGCACCCCTGGCCAACACCACGGGCTATGTCTTCGCACCCGTGTCCCTTGGCTACACCAACACTGCAACAGATGTGACCAACGCCAACTTCGTGGCCACGCCTCAGATCACCCTCTCGGGCAAGGTCCAACTGGGTGTCGGCACGCCACCCGCCTACCTGGCTGGCGCTACGGTCACCTTCAGCACCGGTCAAGTGGTCACCACCAACGCCACCGGCGACTACAGCCTGGTGGTGAGTGCGCCCTACAGCGGCACCGTCACAGCCATCAAGGCGGGCTACTTCGTCACCCCGCTGGCCCCGCAGCTCATCACGGCTGGTGTGAATACGGTCATCCCGAACTTCACTGCGGTTCCCGCCGTGATTGTCAGCGGCCTGATCACCACCAATACCGGACCCGCCGTGCCCCTCGCCGGTGTCACCGTTACCTTCATGGACACCAGGGTCATTCCTGCTGTCTTGGCGGGCTCGGTCGTCACGGATGTCAACGGCCTCTACACCCACTATGTCCCCTCCGGCTTCACCGGAACCATCACCCCCGCACTCCTCAACTGGGCCTTCACGCCCACCAACCGCACCGTGACCAATGTGACCGTCGCCCCCGCGGGCCAGAACTTCGTCGCCCGCCAGACCGTTACGGTCACTGGTAACGTCAAATCCGGCGCCACCAACCTTAGTGGGGTCACCGTCTCCTTCAGTAATGGCGGCGGCACGACCATCACGGACGTGAATGGCAACTACAGCCGGATCGTGAACGCTGGCTGGTTCGGCACCATCACTCCCTCCGGTCGCGGGTTCATCTACTCCCCTGCCGGCTTCCCAGCCCTTCCCGCCACCGTGACCATCGCAGCACCTGGTCTCACGCTGGCCTCCACCCTGGCCTACGACTTCATGACTGTCCAGACCATCGCGGGCAGAGCCAGGACGCGGGATCAGTTCGGTCAGAATGTGTCACTCCCCGGCGTGG
>JBAXWQ010000257.1:0-4634 GCA_037128315.1 Opitutia bacterium
CGATGAGCACTTCGAAGCCGTCCACCATGACGCTCCGAAACGCGTTGCCCTTGCCGTCCTTGCGCTTACCCTCGACCTCCATTCGCTGCTTCCCCTTTCCTTTCGCCGCGCCCCCACCCTCCCGTTGTCTCGCGGGAGCCGGGGTCGGCGCAAGGGGCTCGTCCTGGGCGGGTTCCTCTCGGGCCCAGGCCACCCGCTCTCGCCCCAACTCTGCCTCCAACTCCGTGATTCGCGCCAGCCCTCGCTCGGCCTTCTTGGCGGTCTTGAACCAGGTCTGTACTGCGGCCTCGGTGGTGGCCCCTTCAGGCAGCTGGATCCAGCTGCCATCAAGCAACTCCACGGCGCCAGTGGCCCCCTTCAGCCGGTAGAGTTCAGCGGAAAGATGGCGGGCTGACTCCTTCAGCGCCAAGCCCTTGAGGTGTCGGGACCGGTCGCGTTCCAGGGCCAGCCCCAAGCGCTCCAGCCTGGCGGTTTCGGCCTGCCGCCGCCGGTCCACCGCTGCCTGGGCGGGGCCAAGAATAAGCAGATCGGCCCTCTGCTCAGACCAGGCCCGATGCCGGGCGACGAGGTTGCCCTCCCCTGCCAGGACCTCGTCCTCCTCGCCAGCCAGAGCGGCCACTAGGCGGTCGCCCCAGCGTTCCCGCCAGCGCTGCAAGGGCGGTGGCTCCTCTGTGGGTGCCGGAGGCGCTGCCGGGAACGGCGTCCCCAGGCCCAGGCGCGGGATCTGGGTATCGAGACCATCCACCCGAATCCCCTGGCGACCGGGAATCGCCTGGAAGCCAAGCCGCAGCGTCTCCAGGCGTCCCGTGATGGCCCGCCGCTGGAAGACCAGACCCACCCAGCGCTCTCGGGGGTCGCCCTCCACGGCCCGTAGCCGAGCGCCCTGGAGCCAGGGCCCCCAGAGCTGCACACTATCCCGCGTGGCCTCAGCTTGTAAGCGTTTCCAAGCCGGATGGTCCGTCGACAAGCTCCAGAGTTCCGCCTTTGGTTGCAGGAGCAGCACCCAGCCTTCGTGCTGCTTCCGGCCAGCCCAGCGGAGGCCCAAAGCCCGACTGGATGCCCAAACGGCCTCCAGAGGCAGCTCTCCCCGCTCCCGTAGCCAGGCCCGGCTCACTGCCAGCAGAAGAGGTGCGTCCACGGCTGCTCCCTCCCCTTACGGTGTGTTCCCTTGTTGTTTACCGATTTGCTCGGTCATGATTGAAGTATCTTCCTCCATCAGCATCCCATGGACCGGGACGGAGTCCGAAGGTTGGAGAACTCAGGTCCCTGCGCTCAATTGTCGAAGAGTGGAATCTATGCTAGCCGTTGCCAAGAAGGTCCCCCGAAAATTGCAGGTGCTGCTGGTGGATGACAATCCCATCCAGCTGAGCCTGCTTCGGCACCTTTTCCAGCGGCACGGCCACCTCACCCTTGAGGCCCGCAATGGTGCTGAGGCGCTGGTGCTGCTGTCCACGGAGTTCCCTGATGTCATCGTGAGCGACTGCGTTATGCCCCTGCTCGATGGCTACCAGTTTTGTCGCCTCGTGAAGGATGACCGGGCCACCCGCCATCTGCCGGTGCTGCTGCTTACCGCCCAGGGGGGCGGTCTGGCCCGCTTCTGGGCCAAGACCTGCAGCTGCTGACCGGTCTGGCCGCGGGCGTAGAACGTGCGCGAGACCTGGGCGCCGCCGAAGGACCGGTTGTCGAGCAGACCGCCGTACTCACGGGCGAAGGGCACGCCTTGGGCCGCGCACTGGTCGATGATGTTGACCGACACCTCGGCGAGCCGGTGGACGTTCGACTCGCGGGCACGGAAATCACCGCCCTTGATCGTGTCGTAGAACAGGCGGTGCACCGAATCGCCGTCGTTCTGGTAGTTCTTCGCGGCATTGATGCCGCCTTGTGCGGCGACTGAATGGGCGCGACGGGGCGAATCGTGGAAGACGAAGTTGTGCACCTCGTAGCCGAGCTCGGCGAGCGTGGCCGAGGCGCTGGCTCCCGCGAGCCCGGCGCCGACGACGATCACCTTGTACTTCCGCTTGTTCGCCGGGTTGATGAGCTTCGAGCTGAACTTGTGGTGCTCCCACTTGTGGTCCAGCGGACCGGACGGAATGTTGGAGTTGAGCGTGGCCATGTTACTTCGCGCCTCCTTTCAGGGCCTTCACGGCGCCCGGGGCGTCCGGGACGATCCCGGCCTTCACGCGGTCCGCGTAGGCTTTGCCGTGTCGGAAGACGAGCACCGAGACCGGGATCGACGCGTATCCGATGAAAATCGCGAGGCTCGCGGCCTTGGCGAATGCCCCGATGCGCGGGCCCCAGACGTGGTCCTTCAGGCCGAGCGATTGGAACATCGCCGCGAGCCCGTGGCCGAGGTGGACGCTGAGCAGGCCCACCGCCACGAGGTAGAACAGAGCGACATACCACACACTGAACCCGCAGACGATCATCGCGTAGATGTCCGGATGGCCGCTGTTCGGCTCATAGAGCTCGTCGAAGTCGAAGCCCGCGCCGTTGATGGAATCGACGACCGCGGTGAAGTGGAGAAGGTGGTAGACGATGAAGGCGAGGACGATCAGGCCCGACATCAGCATCGTCCGCGACGCGAGGGAGGCCCCGAGGTCCTTGGTCTTCCCGGCGTACGGCTGAGGCCGGGCCGCCTTGTTCTGGGCGCTCAGCGTCACCGCGGAAGCGACGTGCAGAAACACCATCGCCAGCAGCCCGATCCGCGCCGGCCAGAGGATCTCCGGCGTGGTCTTCAAGAAGTGGCCGTACCGGTTGATCGCTTCCGGCGACAAGAAGAACTGGAGGTTGCCGACCATGTGCCCGGTCACGAAGAGGAAGAGGCCCGCTCCCGTGAGGGCCATGATGTACTTCTTCCCCAGGGAAGATCGCCAGATGCTTTGCAACAGGTTCATGGACTCGTGCCCGGGAGCATCACTGGACGCCCTCCGAGTCAGAACATCTAATGGCCGAAAAAGACGAACGTCAACGCATGAGCGGAAATTTGAGGCGTCATCCTGGCGAAGTTCCGCTAATGCCTGTCATCAGCAGGCGTCCTGGCAACTCGGTGAGCACGGCCATCCGGTCCGGTCCCGAGGCCCCGCGACGGTCGACCAACAGCGCCTGCCAGCCCGCTGATCGGGCGCCGTCGAGGTCTTCGCGGCAGCTGTCCCCGATATGCATCAAGGCCGACGACGGCAACCCGAGCCGGTCGGCGGCATGGACGAAGATCTCCCGCGACGGCTTGTGGGCACCGATCTCGGCGGAGGCGACCACGAACTCGAAGCGGTCGGCCAAGCCGAGGCGGCCGAGCAGCGGCCGCAAACGCTCGTCCCAGTTCGACACGACCGCGATCCGCAGTCCGCGGGCGGCGAGGACCTCCAGGCACGGCACCACATCGGGGAAGACCCTCCACGCATCCGGTTCGGTGAACCGATGCCACAGCGCCCCGAACAGATCCGGGTCCGCGGCCCGCCCGGTCAGTCCGGAGAACGTCGCCCGCACCAGGTCCATCCAGGCTCGGCGGGAATAGTCGAAGCCGTCTCCTTGATGAGCCGTCCGCCACGCGGCACGAAAACGCGCGTCGAGCCCATCGGCGTCCAGTGCACCGGCCCCGAGGCGGCCCGCGACCTCGGCGTAGACACCGCCCACCGAAGGCCACGGCTCGATGAGCGTGCCGCCGACATCGAAGGTCACTGCGCGGACCTCGGTACCCGTGGTCCGGTTCATCGCACGCTCACCCGCAGATAGCCTGTTGCATCCGACACCGGCACCTGCTTGAAGCTGAACTTCCCCGGCGAATTGGTCGCAAGCGTCGCGGCGACCGCCGACCACGGCCCCGTGGGGGAGACGGAGCGCTCCAGGCCCACGAGCACCGGCACGCCCGTCACCTGGAAATCGAGGCGAAGGTCGCCGTTCGGCCCGAGCACGACCGCGCTGGGCCCGGCCGTCACCGCGATGGGCGGGACGGTCGTGGTGGTGGCCAGGACCCACGGGCCGGCGGCGTAGGTGTGGGCACCGACCTTCGCCGCGACCCGCAGCGCGAAATCGCCGGCGACCGGGGGCGTCAGCTCGAAAACCGGTTCCGGGACCGTCGAGGCCTTGATGTCGGTGAGTTGCTCGACCCCCGTGAACCGCACGTCGTCGAAATAGAAACCGCTCGTGAAGTTCGTCCCCGGGAAATAGGTCGATCCGTTGCCCTTCACCACGGAATAGACGAACCGCACGCTCATCTCCTGGCCTGCGAAGGGCGCGAGCGCGACGGTACGGGCGGAGAACCGGTCCTCGATGGTCCCCCCGTTGTTCACGACGCGGCCGAACTGCTCCCAGACCGTGACCCACGACGTCCCGTAGTTGGTCGAGACCTGGACGCTGGCGACCTGGTTCGTGGTCGCGGACCCGAGGCGGGTCGCGAAGCTCAACGTCCCGCCGGGCGTCGAGCGGATACGGGGGACGAACGTGAGCGACTCAGGCTCGGACGTCTGGGTCGCCAGATGATAGCTCGCGAGACCGGTCGCCCGGCTTTCTGTCGAGACCACCCGATAGCCTGGGGTGACCGACGCGACAAAATCGTCCGCACCTGATTCCGCCCCGGACACCGCTGTCAGCAGCACACGCCTTGCATATTCCCAGACATAGGCCGTGGCGCCCGGCAC
>JBAXWQ010000258.1:0-4574 GCA_037128315.1 Opitutia bacterium
CCGTCCGGCAGACGCTGGTGCTCGGCTGGCAGGCCCGGCGCCACCGCCTGCTCCGCGAGATCGCCTTCATGACCGGCCAGGTGGAGCACAACCTCACGCTGCAGCAACAGTCCTCCGCCGCCGGCACCCCGGAGTCGGTCCTGACCCACCTCCACAACGCGCAGGACATCCTCGCCCGCCTTCAACGCGATTTGACCGCCACCGAGCACCGCCTGACCGAATGGGGCGCAAAACTCGTGCTCCCTGCCCCCGCGCAGTCGAAGGGCTGAGGCCGTGGGCCGTGGAGGATAACCCCGCGAGCGCTGGTGTGGTCGGCAACTAGATCGCGAACAGCTCTCCGCCGCGGCCTCCACCCCCGCGCAAGGGCAGTCAATCTGCAGTTTACATTGCTTGTTCGCGCGGCACTTTTTGTCCCCGTACTCTGAAAGCACCCGATTCCCCCCATCCCCTGCCCGTGGTCATCCCGCCGCAAAAATACTGGGCCTTCATCAGCTACAGTCATCAGGACGAGCGGGCCGCGAAGGCCCTGCAGCGCGCACTGGAGACCTACCGGCTGCCGAGGTTGCTCGTCGGCACGCACACGGCGGCCGGCGAGGTGCCACCCGCCGTGACCCCGGTCTTTCGCGACCGCGATGAGTTGCAGGCCGGGACCGATCTGCAGCAGCTCGTGCGGGTAGCCCTCGCCCAGAGCCGCTACCTGATTGTCCTGTGCTCCCCCGCGGCGGCCCAATCCGCCTGGGTGAACCAGGAAATCATCGAGTTCAAGAAACTCCACGGCGAATCCCGCGTGCTCGCCGTCATTGCCGCCGGCAAACCTTTCGCCTCGCACGTGGCCGGGCAAGGGCACGAGGAGTGCTTTCCTGCGGCGCTGCGCAGCGCCCTCACGCCTGATGGCACTGCGGGCGGGGTCGCCCTCGAGCCCATCGCCGCCGACCTCCGGCCCCAGGGCGATGGCGTGCGCCGGGCCGCCCTCAAGCTGATCGCCGGCATGGTGGGCGTCGGGGCCGACCAACTGATCCGCCGTGATGCTCGCCGCCGGATGCAACAACTCATTGGCCTCACCGTCGCTTCGCTCCTGGGCATGGCCGCGATGACCGTGCTGACCGTCACCGCCGTGCGGGCCCGCAACGAGGCCCAGCTCCAGCGCGGCGAGGCCGAGGACCTGCTGGAATTCATGCTCGGGGACTTGCGAAAAAAACTCGATCCCGTGGGCCGGCTCGACGTATTGGACAGCCTCGGTGAAAAAGCCCTCGCCTATTATGCCCGGCAGGAACCCGACCGGCTCGATGCCAATGCCCTGGGCCGCCGGTCCCGGGCCCTGCAGTTGATCGGGGAGATGCGGGAAGCCCGCGGCCAGCTCGACCAAGCCCAGCTCGCTTTCCAGCGCGCCGCCGACACCACCGCCCGGCTCCTCCAGCTGGCTCCCAACGATGCCCAGCGCATTTTCGATCATGCGCAGAGTGTCTATTGGGTGGGGCATCTGGCCTGGCTGCGCGCCCAATTGCCGACGGCGGAATCGGCCTTCCGCAATTATGTGCGGCTGGCCGAGCGCCTGGTGCAGCTGGATGGCAAAAACCCCGAATGGATCGCGGAGACGGCTTATGCGCATGAAAACGTGGGTGTCATCTGCCTGGAGACCTCGCGCCTGGCCGAGGCGCTCGAGGCTTTCTCCCGGACGCGCGCCAGCTGGGAACGCATCCTCGCGGCCCAACCCTCCCGCGCGCTCGAACTGGCCAACACGATGGGTTGGATGGCAAAAACCCACGAGGCCCAGGGTAATTTCGCCCGGGCGATCGAGGCGCAAAAGGAGAAATTGCATGTGCTCGAGACCGTGCCCAATGCCACGACAAGCATGAAGGTTCGGCGCAGCCTGTGCACGATCAACGGTGAGCTGGCCCGGCTGGAACTCATCTTGGGCCAGCCCAAGGCGGCCTTGCCGTTCGCCCTGACCGCCGTGCAGGGCGCGCAGTCCCTTGTCGCGGCCGACCCGGCCAACAAATCCTGGCTTGAGCAGCATTGCCTGGCCGCCGCCATCCTCGCCGAGACCCAGCTGGCCAACGGCGACCGGCCCGCGGCCCGGTCCAGCGCCCGGCTCGCTCGCGAGGGCTCCGCCAAGCTGCTCGCCCTCGATCCCAAGATGGCGCAATGGCAGGTGACGCTCCGTGGTCGGGCGCTGTATGTCGCCACCCTGGTGGCCGACGACGAGGAACGCCGGGGACTCACTAATGAATTGCAGGACTATCTGGCCAAGGTGCAGGAATTCACCACGGCCGACCGGGTCCTGGATCAGACGCGCCGCGTTATCGTGGCCCGCAACGAATTGCTGCTGGGCACGCTGCTGGCGGGTGCCGGACAGCAGGACGAGGCCGTGGTCCATTGGCGGGCCGTCGCCGTCCACGTACAGGCCTTGGCCGAAAAAGGGGACTGGGATGCCCTGACGCTGGATGCCACCGCCCAATTCCATCTCGGTTCGGTCGCCGCCGCCCGTACGCTTGCGCAACGCATCGAGTCGTCCGCCTACCGCCATCCCGCTTTTGCCGATCTCATCCGCCTGCTGGCCGCTGACCCGGCGGCCGCAGTGGCGCCGCCCATCAAATAGCCCAGGCCCGCACCGCCGGCCAAGCCAGACAGGTTGGGCACTTTTCATCGGCAATGGGATTGATCTTTGCGCACCAAACGCCAGTTTCCGACGCAACCTGCCGGCCCCAGCCTGCCGGCGTAGTTTCCACCCACGTCCCCAAAAACCACGCCATGAAATTAACCTCCTCCCTCAAAATTGTTTCCCTGAGCATCGGTCTGCTGCTCCTCGCCGCCGTCTCCGCGACCGCCGCGCCTGGACCCACCGTCCTGGTCAACCCCGTCACGGGCACCTGCAGCCCCGATGTCGTCGTGATCACACAGAAACACGGCAAGGACGTGACCATCACCTTTGAAATCGATCCCGCGGCCGGCGACAACTGGAGCTGGAGCGCCGACCCCGAGCCGATCGTGGTTGGCGGCGCCGGCAGTGTTTTCTCCGACGGGCATCACCCCGGCGGCAACGGCAAGGGGAAAGTCAAACTGAAGAACCGCAACCTGCCCGCGGATGTCGGCACGTACAAATACACCGCCAACCTGATTCAAGCCGGCTCCTCGACCCCAGTATCCATCGATCCGTCGATTCAGAACAAATTGGATTGAGGGGCAACATCGCGGCGCCGCGCCCCTTTGACGGGATTTAAGGGCCGCCCTGTAGCCGTGATGCCGGGATCTGGATAATATACCTGCCCATCCCGGGCCGAGGTGGATATTCCCCTGATCCCTCATCATGTCCCTGCCCACCAAAGAAGCCGCCACCACGCTCCTGCACCAGCACGTGCAGGATGAGTACCAACGCTGGCACGCCTTGATGGTTGCGACGGCCCTGGAGGGCTACGCGCAGCATTGGGGCGAGGATCCGCTGCTCTGGTACGTGACCGGGCTCTTGCACGACCTGGATTTCGGCGAGCACCCTGAAAGCCATCCCGCGCCGTCGCTCCAGTGGTTCAAGGACTGGGGTTATCCCGCCGACCTGCTCCACGCCGTCGAGGCCCACGCCTACGGCTACCATGGGTTCACCACCCTGCCCCAGACAAGGCTCGCCGCTGCGCTCGTCGCCTGCGACGAGATCAGCGGGATCTTCTACGCCTACCGGAAGATGAACCCCGTGCCCTATGGCGACATGAAGCCCGCCTCCATCAAGAAGAAGTTCAAGGACCCCGGCTTCGCCGCGAAGATCGACCGGGCCACCATCCAGCTCGGCTGCGACAAGCTCGGCGTGCCGCTCGATGAGCACATCACCCATCTCATCCGGTTCTTCGCCGTGTTGCCGTAGCGCCCGGCGCGGGCGGCGGGAATGATAAAATAACCTTCAAAATCACTTCTGCGCTGGTTTCAAGGTGACCTCCGGCCGGGAACTGCTGTCTTGGCGGCATGAACGCTCAATTGAAGCTGGTGGACACGCAGGCCGACGCCTTCGCACATCTGGCCGATTTCATCAAGGGCAACAAAATCGCCCTGCTCACTTCGGTCACCGCCGACGGCACGCTGCACAGCCGGCCCCTGTCCACCCGGGATGTCGATTTCGAAAACAACACCCTGTGGTTCATCGCGACCAGCAACTTCAGCAAGGCGGAGCACATTCTGCACGACCGGGAGGTCGCCCTCTCTTACCTGTCATCCGATGGTCAGACCTATGCGTCGGTTTCCGGCCGGGCCCAGGTGGTGCATGACATGGACAGGACGCAGGAGCTTTGGTCGCCAATGACCGCCACCCGTTTTCCCCTGTCCGTGGGCGACCCTCGGCTCGTCCTGCTGCGGGTGAACGTGACCGCGGTTGAGTTCTGGGACGCGCCGTAACCGGCATATACCAACTACGGGGTGGTTTGAGACTGTGGCGCAGAGCACTGGGTAGGGCGCACCGCCGAGGCTTCGCACTCGTCGCCGGCCCGGTGCGCCGCGGCGGAGCGGGCCGCTCCGCTATGCTTTTACTCGAATCGAAGGTAGGGCGCGGACTTGAACGTGCTCACCGCATAGGTAACACTTTGTGCTCACCG
>JBAXWQ010000259.1:0-4574 GCA_037128315.1 Opitutia bacterium
CCGACGATGACCTGATGCTGCGGGTTGGATAAACGCCGGGCCCGGGCCAAGGCGGTGGAATCAGCGGGAAAAAACGGGAGTGGGGTTTCCCTTTCGCCGACGGTCGCCAGCAAATGGGGCAGCGATTGCCACGTCAGGGGGGCACAGCCGCTGTCGAGTGGGGCCGGGGACGAGACCAGGCCGTCAAAGGCGGCGAACTTCTCGCTCACCACCAGGTCGCCCGGGTGCAGCGCGGGGTCATGGGCCCGCGCCGCTCCGAGGGTGATGACCAGCCGCGGCGCATAGTGGCGGATGCCGAGGGTGGTGGCGGCGACGGCGTTGAGCGGGTCGCCTTCCGTGCGGGTCAGGACGATGGATTTGCCGTGCCAGGTGCCGCACCAGAATTGCCAGTTTAACCGGCGCTCCGCGCGGGGCGATTCCAACCGAGCCAACAGCAGACCCAGTTCCGCGTCGGTGCCGGCGGCGAACAGAAAATCCGTCGTGACCGCGCGCAGGCCGGTGGCGAGGAGGAGGAAAAAGCACAGCGCGCGCATTGCCTCAGGGCCCCGGTGCCACCGGCGGCGTGGTGGCATAGACGTCCCAGCCGGCGACCAGGGCATGGACCACGCGACTGCCCACGCGATGCGCGGCCTCCAGGGAAGGCAGGTAGGCGGAATAGAGGCCCAGCTTTTCGCCGTTCATGCTTTCCGGCGCCGAGCCGCCGGGCCACTGCATGTCGTAATTGCTGGCGGTGCGCAGCACGAGGGCCCGGCGCACATCCGCCTTGCCCGCCCGGGTGAGGTTGGTGAGCGAGCGGAGGGTGCCGGTGTCCTCCATCGCGGTGGTGACGAAGTTCGCGTGCCCATCGGTGTAGTACCGCAACCAGTCATTGGCCCACTGATTGAGCAGCTTGCCATGCCAATAGGTGCTCGAGGACATGGTGTCACCCTTCAGGACAAACGGCGGACGCTGGGCGTTCGGGTAACCGGTGTAGGCGGCCCGGCGCGCCTGCATCTGGGCGTTGTCGGCCAGCGGAGTGTCCTTGGTCAGCTCGTAGGCCCAGTTGACCAGGCCGGCATCCAAATGATAGACCTGATCGGCCAGTCCGGCCGGTGGCACCCGGGGCAACTCGTAGGGCCGGCTTTTGCGGAGGGGGACAAAGCCGGTGGGCCAGTCCGGCGGGATTTCCCGGGCGTCAATTTCGTGCCCGAGGTCGCCCTCCACCACGTATTCCGCCCAGGCCGCCGAGCCAATCGAGGCATCCTCCGGATCGATGCCGGCAATGCCGGCCACCAGCCAATAGCTCTGGCGCAGGTCAAAGCGGGGATCCAAGCCGAGGGCCATGATGGTGGCGGCGGCATTCGAGTTGGCCACACCCGTCACGAGGCCGATCACGGAACCATCGGCATTGGCCCGCACGTCATGAAAGGCCGCCGGGAGTGGCACGAGCCGGTCGAGCTTCTCCCGCTCCACCCAGAACTGGAATTCACCCGGCGCATCGCCGGTGTCCTGACCGGGCTCGAACATCGCCACGACAATCACCTTGGGGCGAATGACCCCTTCTGTGGCGCCCAGCCCGAGTGGAGCCAGGAGGGCCAGAATCGTGATCCACCGGCAACCGACAGCAGGGAAAGGCATGGTCGATAGAATTCAGCAGGTCGCATACCGTGCCAGCAAATTTTTCATATTTCACTAGCTTCTCTGGCACATACTCTGCTTTCTGGCGCGCGTCAAAAGAACTACCACCACCTACCATATGAACCAAACCATCCCACGCGCATTGCTGACCGCCCTTCTGGCAGCCAGCGTTTTCGGACCACTGTCCGCCCAGTCCGGCTCCCCGGCTCCCGCCAAGGAGGAAGTGCTCGAACTCGAGAAATTCAATGTCAGCGGCGTCGCGCCGGAGCAGCAGATCCTGCCGACGTCCCGTCCGTTCAACTCCGTGTTCGGCACGGATGACATCATCGTGGATGTGCCGCGCAACGTCACGATCATCTCCCGGCAGCAATTGAGCGACATCAGCATCTCGAGCGTCCTCGACTTCTCGAAGCTGACCTCCAGCGCCTACACGACGACCAACTTCGGCGCGCCGGCCAATCCGAGCATCCGCGGCCAGACGGCCGATCTCTACATCAACGGCGTCCGCGGCCGCATCACCAGCAACGGCAACGGCCTGCCGCTGGACTTCAACGCGGTCGAATCCGTCAACATCGTCAAGGGTCCGGCCACGGCCGTGCAGGGCGCCTCGATGTACGTCGGCGGTTTCGTCGATCTCATCACCAAGCGGCCCTACTTTGACGGGTACAAGGGCTCGATCAGCGTCACCGTCGGCTCCTATTCGAAGAAAGGCTGGACCGTCGACGTCGGTGGCCCGCTCTCCAAGACCTCAGCCTACCGCTTCAGCTACTCGGGCGAGGACAGCAAGGGCTATTGGCACAACTACTATAACAAGAACAACTCCATCTACGGGGCCTATACCTACCGGCCCAACACCAAGTACGAACTGTTCATCAACGCCACGGCGGCTTTCTATAAATACACGGAAAACTGGGGTATCAATCGCGTCACCCAGGACCTGATCGACAATGGCAAGTATCTGACGGGCGTGAACAACAACCCGGCGCCGAATTTTGCCCTTTATCCCTTCGGCTACGCCGATGCCAACGGCAATGCGATCACCTTCGGCAACATCGCCACAGTTGGCGGCACGGCTGCTCCCGTTTCGGACCCCCAGAATTCGAAATGGGTCACCTCGGGCTTTCCCGCGGGCAACCGGGTCGCCTTTGGCCCGACGGTCAAAATCAACCGCCATTCCCGCCTGCTCAAGCCGGGGGATCACTCGGTGGGTGACGAGTACAACGCCCAGGCGATCCAGACCTACACGGCCAGCCCATCCTTGAAAATCGTGAACAATACCTTCTGGAGTTACACCTCGCGCAACACCAAGAGCTCCTATTACTACTCCGAGATCGTCGATCCTTCCTGGTTTGCTGAAAATCGCACCGAGTTCATCTTCACCCCGAGCAAGAATCTTTCCATCAATTCCGGGTTGGATATCCGTTATCAGCGGACCAAGGCCTACGATGATTACTTCTTCGAGCCGGCCAATGTTTGGGACCTCACCAAGGACATGTCCTACGTGAACGTGTACAACTCGGTCAATTTCCCGAATCCTTTCACCAGCCTGCCGGTGCCCGGCTGGCCGGGGCGCTACGCCACCGATGGATTGTCGAACGGCGACACCAACGACAGTCACGGCACCACGGTGGGACCCTTCGCCCAGGCGACATGGAAAATCAACGACCGCTTCAACCTCGTGAGCGGCGCCCGCTATGACCACGTCAGCGCCCACGTGCGCGAGCCGCTGCTGTCCAGCCATCCCGAGGCGAGCATGAGCGTCTGGCTGCCGAACTACAACGCGAGTCTGGTGTTCAAGGCCGCGGCCAACACCAGCGTCTACATAACCTACAATTACAGCAAGAACACCTCGGGTGCGGTCGGCAACGGTGGCGGCATCACCGGCTGGAACGCCGCGGGCACGGGGCTCGACAAGGAGCTCTTCCAGCAACCCAGCGAGCTGCTGGAGGCCGGCACCAAGTACTCGCTCAAGAAGGACACGCTCTTCCTGAACTTTGCGCTTTTTGACCAGAAGCGCACCGCCAAGAGCACCAGCAGCACGGTCATCCAGCAGTTCCACTCCAAGGGCTTTGAGGCCGAGCTCAACTACCAGCCCAGCAAGCATCTTTATGCTACGCTGTCCTACTCGTATATCGACGCCACCACCTCTCCCGGCTTCCAGTCGGACGGCGGGGTGGGCTACTTCTATGCCGCGTCGAACTCGGTGGGCCAGGTGTCCGGTCTGCCCCAGCATCAGTTTAACGGCCTGGTTTCCTACTCGTGGGAAAACGGCTGGGGCGTCTCGGCCAATACGCTCGTCACCAGCGAAATTAACAACAACTTCGCGGGCACGCTGGTCATTCCCACCCAGTACGAAATCGATTGCAGCGTCTGGTACCACTACAACAAGCACTGGGACTTCCGGATGAACATCACCAACCTGACCGACCGGAACAACTGGGCGCCGCCGAATGCGGTGTATGGCAACGCCTCGATCTTCGCGCTCGAGGGCACGACCATCCAGTTCAACGTCAAATACAACTTCTGAGCCGGGCCTGAGCGCCGGTTCGTGACTTCCAGGCCGCCCGGGATAACCGGGCGGCCTTTTCTTTTTCCGTCCCGCCGCAGCCCCGGCTTGCACCCGGGAAATTTCCTGCTGTCATCCCGCCCCGTAGCGGCCGGCGTCCGCTTCGGCTGTTTGCCCACGCCAATCCTGGCCGGCAGCGACGCCGGCCGCTACACCCCATAACCTGTTCGCGTCATCCCTGCTCATCCTCCCATGAAAAAAGCCCTGCTCCTGCTCCTGCTGACGGTGAACGCCTGGGCCCAGCACGCCCTCGTGATCCAAACCGACTTCGGCACCAAAGACGGCGCGGTCGCCGCCATGAAGGGGGTCGCCTTTGGCGTCGACCCCCGCTTGGCGATCTTCGACCTGAGCCAGGAGAATACGCCCTATGATATCTGGGAGGCGGCTTACC
>JBAXWQ010000026.1:0-18891 GCA_037128315.1 Opitutia bacterium
TCTCGATCAAGCACAGCGACCCGAAGTTCGAGTCGCAGACCAAGGTCAAGCTCCTGTCGCCCGAGGTCGAGGGCATCGTCAGTTCCGTGTCGTACGAGGGCCTGATGTTCTTCTTCGACGCCAACCCGACCATCGCCAAGCGCATCGTCGAGAAGTCCCTCACGGCCGCCCGCGCCCGCGAGGCCGCCCGCAAGGCCCGCGAGACGATCCGCAAGGGCGCCCTCTCCGGCGGCGGCCTCCCGGGCAAGCTGGCCGACTGCTCCGAGCGCGATCCCGCCCTGACCGAGCTCTACATCGTCGAGGGCGACTCCGCCGGCGGTTCCGCCAAGCAGGGGCGCGACCGCCTCTTCCAGGCCATATTGCCGCTGCGCGGCAAGCTCATCAATTCCGAGAAGGCCCAGCTCGACAAGGTCCTCAACAACGAGGAAATCCGGACCCTCATCACCGCCATCGGCACCGGCATCGGCACCGGCGAGGATGAATCCGCCTTCAACGTGGAAAAGGCCCGCTACCACAAGGTCATCATCATGACCGACGCCGACGTCGACGGCTCCCACATCCGCACCCTGCTGCTCACCTTCCTTTACCGCCAGATGCGCGGCCTCGTCGACCGCGGCTACGTCTACATCGCCCAGCCGCCGCTCTACAAAATCAAGCGCAAGAAGCGCGAGCAGTACGTCGACAACGACGAGCAGCTGAACCGCATTCTGCTGGAGCTGGGCTCCGAGGACATCGTCCTCACCCGCGCGCGCGACGCCCACGTCTACGCGCCCGCCGCCATCGACCAGTTTGTCGAGATGCTGGCCGCCCTCGAAAAGCTGGGCGCCGGCATCACCCGCTACGGCGCGACGCTCGCCGAATACCTCGACCAGCGGAGCACGGGGGCGCACGAGCTGCCCCGCTACGTCGCCCGGATCCGCGAGGGCAACAAGGAGTCCCACCGCTTCCTCGCCGGCGACAAGGCGCGCGCCGCCTTCGGCACGGAAATGGGCATGAACGCCGATTTGACCGAGGCCAGCACCGCCCGCGAAGGCCAGCCCCTGCGCCGGGTCACCGTCCACGAGATCTTCGAGTCGAACGAGATGACCAAGCTGCTGAAAGCCATCCAGCACGCCGGCCTCGACATCTCGTCCTTCGCCCCCTCGGCCGAGCCGCGCTACATCATGACGGAGAACGCCGGGCAAAAGACGGAAACCAAGACCAGCCTGTTCTCCTCCCTCGACATCGTGGCCCAGATCCGGGCCAACGGCCGCAAGGGCCTCTCGATCCAGCGGTACAAGGGCCTCGGGGAAATGAACCCGAAGCAGCTCTACGAGACCACCATGGACCCCGAGAAGCGCCGGCTGCTCAAGGTCAGCATCAACGACGCCGCCAAGGCGGACGCCCTCTTCACCCTCCTCATGGGCGACGAGGTCCCGCCCCGCCGCCAGTTCATCGAGGATAATGCGCTGAACGTGCAGTTTCTGGACGTATAATTTTAAACGCGAAGTCGCAACGCCGCGAAGATGAAACAAGTCGTCGTCCCAGACGAAATTGAAGCCCTCGCCAGCCGGACGCTGAACGCCGCCCTGACTGTGCACCGTGCACTTGGCCCAGGACTGCTGGAAAGCGCCTATGAGGAATGTCTCGCGATTGAATTAGTGGATTCCGGCCTCTCCATCGAGCGGCAGAAATCTATACCCTTGGTTTATCGTGAGCATACGATAGATGCGGCCTACCGCCTTGACCTAATTGTGGAGCAAAAGCTGTTGGTGGAACTCAAAGCCATCGAAACCATCCAGCCGGTGCATCGAGTTCAGGTGGCGACCTACCTCCGTCTTCTCCAGCTCCCTCTCGGACTTCTTATCAATTTTAACGTGCCGCTGATCAAAGACGGCATGCACCGTGTTTTAAACCTGCAATTCCAAGCATAGCGCCTTCGCATCTTTGCGTTAAAAATCGAACTACCCGCTACTCGCTACTCTCAGCATGTACACCGCCAACGAAAAGCTCTCCTCGGCCAACATCACCGACATCATGCAGACCGCCTACATCGAGTACTCGATGTCGGTCATCGTCTCGCGGGCCCTGCCCGATGCGCGCGACGGCCTGAAGCCGGTGCAGCGCCGCATCCTCTACGCCATGCTGCGCGAGGGCCTGGTCCACAACCGCCCCTTCGACAAGTGCGCCGGCGTCGTCGGCGAAGTGCTCAAGAACTACCACCCGCACGGCGACTCCTCCGTCTACGACACCCTCGTGCGCCTCGCCCAGCCGTGGGTCATGCGCTACCCGCTGATCGACCCGCAGGGCAACTTCGGCTCGGTGGACGGTGATCCGCCCGCCGCCTACCGTTACACCGAGGCGCGCCTCAACGCCATCGCCGAGGAGCTGCTCAAGGACATCGAGGAGGAGACCGTCGACTTCGCGCCGAACTACAAGGAGTCCACCACCGAGCCCACGGTCCTCCCCGCCGCCCTGCCCAACCTGCTGATGAACGGCTCGACCGGCATCGCGGTCGGCATGACGACCAACATCCCGCCGCACAATCTCGGCGAGATCATCGACGCCACCTGCGCCGTCATCGACCAGCCCGCCATTTCCGTCACCGATCTCGTCCGCTACATCCCCGGCCCGGATTTCCCGACCGGCGGCTTCATCAACGGCCGCGAGGGCATCAAGTCCTACCTCACCACCGGCCGCGGCATCGTCCGCACCCGCGGCAAGGCCCACACCGAGGAAATGAAGGGCGGCATGGAGCAGATCGTCATCACGGAGATCCCGTACAACGTGAACCGGGCCACCCTCGTGCTCCGCATCGCCGACCTCGTCCGCGACAAGGAAATCGACGGCATCCGCGACCTCCGCGACGAATCCGACGAGAACACCCGCATCGTCATCGAGCTGAAGCGCGGCGAGCAGGCCCAGATCGTCATCAACCAGCTTTACCAGAAGACCGCCCTCGAGTCCTCCTTCGGCGTCATTTTGCTGGCCCTCGACAAGAAGCGGCCGAAGCAGATGAACATCAAGGAGCTCATCGAGTGCTACATCGACCACCGCCGCGATGTCATCACCCGCCGCACGCAGTTCCGCCTCCGCCAGGCCGAGGACCGCGCCCACATCCTCGAGGGCTACATCATCGCCCTGGATAACCTCGACGATTTCGTGAAGATCATCCGGGCGTCCGCCAACCGGGACGACGCCAAGGTGAAGCTGATGGCGAAGTATCCCCTGTCCGAACGCCAGACCAACGCCATCCTCGAGCTCCGGCTCTACCAGCTCACCGGCCTCGAGCGCGGCAAGATCGAGGCGGAATACCTCGAGCTGATGAAGCTCATCGAGGAACTGCGCGGCATTCTCGGCTCGGAGGCAAAGCTGCTGGCCCTGATCAAGAAGGAGCTGCTGGAGTTGCGCGACAAGTACGCCTCGCCCCGCCGCACCATGATCATCGACGACGCCGGCGAGCTCCGCATGGAGGACGTCATCCCCAACGAGGGCTGCGTCATCACGGTCTCGCACCTGGGCTTCATCAAGCGCACCCCCGTCGCCGAGTACCGTTCGCAGAAACGCGGCGGCAAGGGCGTCATCGGCGCCGAGACCTACGAGGAGGATTTCGCCGAGCACCTCTTCACCGCGAGCACCCACGACTACATCCTTTTCCTGACCAGCATCGGCCAGTGCCATGCCAAGAAGGTCTACGACATTCCGGAGGGCACCCGCACCGCCAAGGGCAAGTCCGTGTCCAGCTTCCTGCGCCTGGCCGAGGGCGAGAAGATCGCCGCCATGATCTGCGTGAAGGACTTCGCCGCGGACCGCTACCTCGTGATGGCCACCAAGAGCGGCGTCATCAAGAAGAGCTCCCTCGCCGACTACGCCAACTGCACCCGCGAAGGCGGCCTCATCGGCATCAACCTGGCCGAGGGCGACACCGTCATCGGCACCGTGCTCACCACGGGCGACAACGAGCTCATCTTGGTCTCCCACCAGGGCCTCGCGGTCCGCTTCCGCGAACGCGATGCCGACACCGGCGAGGAGCTGTTCCGCGCCACCGGCCGCGCCACCGGCGGCGTCACCGGCATGCGCTTCAAGCTCGCCAGCGACTACCTCGACGTCATCGAGGTCGTCGATCATTCGGCCAAATTCCTGGTCGCCAGCGAGGCCGGCCTCGGCGTGCGCACGCGGTTCGAGGACTACCGCCTCATCAACCGCGGCGGCTCCGGCGTCTGGGCCATCGACCTGCCGGAGGATGGCTCGATCAAGCTCGCCGGCGCCCTCAGCATCCAGGACACCGACGAGATCATGCTCCTGACGGCCAAGGGCCAGAGCGTGCGCTGCCCGGTGAACATGATCCGGGAGGTCAATCGCGGCGGCAAGGGCGTGCGCCTCGTCACCCTCGCCGAGGGCGACAAGCTGCTCAGCATCGCCCGCATCGTCGAAACCGACGAGGAACAGGCGGCCAACTCCACGCCTCCGCTGGAATCGCCCCCGGCGGCAACCTGACGGCCAGCCATCGGGTCATTTTTCTCCTGCCCTTTCGCCGAAGATCGTGGTTAATCAACATCTGAGATGATGCAAGAACGCCGGCATTTCAGCAGGCTGATCCGTCCTCTCCGGGAAGGCCTCCTCGCCACCGGGGTGATCTTTGCGGTCTCCTGCCTCGGCCTGGCGCTGGTCTACCACTTCGCCTGGCATGCCCAGATCGACGCCGTCCGGGAGAACCTCCGGTCGCTCGTGCAGACCCTCGCCGTCCAGATTGATGGTGACCTGCACCGCACCCTGACCTCGCCGGAGCAGATGGGTTCTCCCGCCCATCGGCGGGCCCTGGCTCCGCTGGTGGCGTTCCACCAGGCTAATCCCAAGCTGTATTTCGTCTACACCGCGGTGCTGCAGGATGAGAAAATCCACACGGTGCTCGGCACCGATCAGGTGATGAAGAACGAGCGCACCACCGAGCCGCCCGACCCGATCATGGCCGTGTACAAGGGCGAGGACCAGGAGTTCGAAACGGCGCTGCGGGAACAGCGGATCATGACCAACACCCAGCCCGTGGCGGATGAGCAGGGCACCTTCATGAGCGGCTTCGCGCCCTTCTACGACTCCTCGCACCGGTTTGCTGGGATCGCCGGGATCGATCTGGAATTATCGGACCTGCAGGCGCGCTTGGCGGAAATGCGCCTGGCGGTCTACATCTCGCTCGCCGGCATCTGCCCCCTGTCCCTTGCCGTGGGCTTCATCGTCTGGCGCCTGCGCCGGTCCGCCGCGCGGGCGGCGGTCCATGATGCCGAGGCCACCCGGGAGTTGCGCCTCGCCAAGGAGCAGGCCGAGGCGGCGAACCACGCCAAGAGCGCCTTCCTCGCCATGATGAGCCACGAGATCCGCACGCCCATGAACGGTGTCATGGGCATGGCCAGCCTGCTGCGGGATACGCCGCTCACCCCGGCCCAGCTCGAGCTGCTGCACACCATCGAGAGCAGCGGGGATTCGCTGCTGACCATCATCAACGACATCCTCGACTACTCCAAGATCGAGGCCGGCCGCATCGACCTGGAAAACACCCCGTTTGACCTGCGCCAGTGCATTGAGGACGCGCTCGACCTGCTCAGCGCCAAGGCCGCGCAAAAATCCCTCGAGTTGGCCTACTCGCTCGCCCCCGAGGCGCCCGGCTGGATCATCGGCGATGTCACCCGGTTGCGGCAGATTCTGGTCAATCTGGTGGGCAACGCCGTAAAGTTCACCGCCGCCGGGGAAGTGGTGGTCACGGTGACGGTGGACCAGCCGGCCCCCGCGCTGAGCCTGCATTTCGCCGTGCGCGACACCGGCATCGGTATTCCCCCCGACCGGATGGATCGGCTCTTCAAGTCGTTTTCCCAGGTGGATGACTCCATCACCCGTCGATTCGGGGGCACCGGGCTGGGCCTCGCCATCAGCCAGCGGTTGACCGAACTCATGGGCGGCCGGATGTGGGTCGAGAGCACCCCGGGCGTCGGCTCCACGTTTCATTTCACGCTGCTGGTGGCCCCGCATACCGCGAGCGTGCGGGTCAACATCGCGGCCAAGCAGACCGCGGTCGAAGGGCTGCGGGCCCTGATCGTTGATGATAATGAGACCAATCGCCGGATTTTGGTCGCGCAAACGCGCTCCTGGGGCATGACCCCGACCGAGGCCGACTCCGCGGCGGCTGCCCTGCAACTCGTGGCCGGCGGCGGGAACTTCGATGTCGCGCTGCTGGACTACCAGATGCCGGACCAAGACGGCGAGGCGCTGGCCGCCGAATTGAAAAAAAGGCCGGGCACGGCGCGGCTGCCGCTCCTGCTGCTCAGCTCCGCCGGCCGGCGGCCCACCGCCGGGCTATTCGCCGCCTCCCTGGCCAAGCCCGTGAAGCCCGCCCTGCTGCTGGCCGCGCTCGGGGAGATATTTCACCGGCCCGCCGGCGAGCCGGGCGCAGACGGCTCGCTCTCCCCCCTGCCCTTGCTGGCCCAACGCTGGCCCCTGAAGATTCTCATCGCGGACGACAATGCTGTGAACCTGAAGGTTGCGCAGATGATGCTGACCCGGCTGGGCTACACCAGCGACCCCGCTGCGGACGGCCGCGAGGTGCTCGCAGCGCTCGAGCGCAGCCCCTACGACGTCATTCTCATGGACGTGGAGATGCCCGTGCTGGATGGACTCGAGGCCACGCGCCGCATCCGCGCCGCCGGCCCCGGTTCCGGCGACCGGCCCTGGATCATTGCCCTGACGGCGAATGCCATGCAGGAAGACCGCGAGAAGTCGCTGAGTGCGGGCATGAATGATTTTCTCACGAAGCCGTTCCGGGCCGGGCAACTGGCGAGCGCCCTCGAACGCGCCGGCCAGCATCTGCACCGCCCGGCCTGAGCCGCGGGACCGCTTTTCACCCACTCCGGCCTTGCCAACCGGCGTGACGCTGAATCTCTTTGCACGATTCCGATGCCCGTCCGCCTTTCCAGCCTTCTCGAGCCTGCCTGCATCAACCTCAGTTTGCAGAGCACCAAGCGCACGGCCGCGATCCATGAGGTCTCCAAGCTGCTGGAAACCCACCCCAACGTGGCCAACTTTGCGGGCTTCTACCAGGAATTGCTCGCCCGCGAACGGCTCGACACCACCTGCCTCGGCAACGAGGTCGCGCTGCCCCATGCGCGGACCGAGCATGTGAAAAAAATCGTCATTGCCATCGGCCGCAGCGCCACCGGCGTGCATTTTGAAAACTGCGACCAGAATGTCCGCCTGATGTTTGTGCTCGGCACGCCGAAGTCCAACCCGGGTGACTACCTGATGCTCGTGGGCTCGCTTTGCCGGCTGATCAAGGAAGCGGCGAATCGTGCGGCCCTGCTCGCGGCGCCAACGCCGGAAACTTTCATTGCGACGGTCAGGGATCTGGAAGACAAGCTGCTGGGCCCCGAGTCCAAGTAGGTCCGGTCTCCGACTGGCCGAATGCCGCGCCAGGGGAGCGGTAGGTCAAAGACCGGCCCTAGACCCACCGCGGGCTTGCCTCAGGATGATCTTCGACCAGAACTTCGAGCACCCCCATGATCCGCTCCTTTATCTTCAGCGACGGCAAGCTGGTCGGCAGCGACCTTGAACTGGAGGCGCTGCGCCTGGTGCGCGGCGACAAGGGGCTGATTCTCTGGGTCGATCTCGACCACCCCACCGACGAGGAAATCAAGAACATCCTCGAGGGGGTCTTCCAATTCCACCCGCTGGCCATCGAGGACTGCGTCACGCCGAGCAGCCTGCCCAAGATCGAGGACTACGAGGACTACCTGTTCATGGTCACGCACGCGGTGGATTTCAGCCGGCAGGACAAGTTTGCCTCCACTGAACTCGACCTGTTCCTGGGCAAGGAATTCCTGGTCACGTTCCACCGCACGCCCCTGCGTTCCGTCACCACCCTCAGCGAGCGCCTGGCCAAGAACGCCGGCCCCGGCCCGCGCGGGCCCGACCGGCTCGCCCACTCCCTGCTTGATCTGCTCGTGGACAACTATGCGCCGATGATCATGGAACTGCACGGTGAACTCGAGGAGATCGAGGAGATCGTGCTCAGCCAGGACTCGGACAAGAAACTGGTGACGGAATTGCTGCAGGTGCGGGGGGATTTCACCAAGCTGCGCCAGATCGTGCGCCCGCAGCGGGATGTCATCGAACGGCTGGCCCGGGGCGACAGCAAGATGATCCGCACGTCCCTGCTGCCCTATTTCCGCGACTTGCGCGACAATCTCGCCCGGCTGGAGGAAACCCTGGTGGGGTATCACGAGCGGCTGATGATGGCCTTTGATATTTATCTCAACAAGGCCGCCTTCGAGGCCAACGAGGGGATCAAGTTCCTCACCGCGCTGACCGCCGTCACCCTGCCCGCGGTGCTCGTGGGCGGCTGGTACGGGATGAACTTCGAGCACATGCCCGAGTTGAAATCACCGCATGGTTATTATCTGGCCTGCCTTTTCACCCTGCTCTCCACGGTGGTCATGGCCATTTACCTAAAAAAGAAAAAATGGTTTTGAGGAGGAGGCCCCGGCAGCCTACTCAACCATCCATGATTCATTTGCACCGTAGCCACAGGCCTCCGGGCCTGTGGGGTTTGCGGTGAGGCGCCCAAATCCGACAGGCCGGGACGCCTGTCGCTACGGCCGAAGTCAATTTCTCCCACCTTACGTCGACAGCCCGCCGGAGATATACTGGCGCAGGGATTCCGCCTCGGCGCGGTGGGCATTGGCCACCCAGCGCGAAACGTCGCCGATCGAGACCAGCCCGACCAGCTGGCCGGCATCCATCACCGGCAGGTGGCGGCAGCGTTTTTCCGTGAAAATATCCATCACCTGCTGCACCGTCGCGGTCGGCGCCACCGTCAGCACATCCGCGGTCATGACCTTGGTGATGGGCGTGGTCTGCGGATCGACATTGGCGCCGACGATGCGGCGCAGCACGTCGCGCTCGGTGAAAATCCCCGCCAGCTTGGTCCCGTCCATCACGAGCACCGAACCGACTTTCTGGGTGTTCATTTCCTTCACCGCCGCGGCGACCGTCACGGTGGAGGGAATGGTGAAAATGCCGCGGCTTTTTTGCGCCAACAAGGTGGAAATCGAGGTATTCATGGGGTAAGGGGTGGGGACAACCTACCCGGCCGCCGCCATCTCTCAATCGCAAAAAACATCCGCCTACTTGCGGAAGAGCTGGTCGAGTGCGCCGAGGCTCTTGAGCGGCACGCCCTTCTTGCCCGAGGTCACGGGGGCCGGTTTGGGGTAGGGCGAGTCGTCCCGCCGAGCCGGGCTCGACGGCTCATCCGGAGGACTCGCCCTACCTGCCGCCATTTCCTCCAGCGCGCGCTGCAGGCGCACCGCGGACACGGGTTCCGCCGTGCCGAGTTCCTGCGCAAACAGGCTCACGCGATATTCCTCCACCAGCCAGCGGAGATTTTCTGCCGCCTCAACTGTAGGAGGGGCTTTACGCCCCGATTGATCGCGGGTTAAACCCGCTCCTACCGCAAATCGCGCGACCGCGGCGACAAACGGCGCCAGCTCCTGCGCGCGGGTCGCATCCTTCGCCGCATCGCGCTTCCAGCGTTCCGTCCGGGCCTGCAGGCCCCGAAGATATCGCGGCAGGTGCTGGATCCGCCCGAAGGACATGCGCCGCAGAAAATCCACCGGCAGCAGCGCCGCCAAATCGTCCGCCATGCCCGGATAGGCCTGCTTTTGCGTCTGCAGTGCCAGGCGCAGCGTGAAGGTCTCCTTCAGCCAGTCACCCAGCTTCGGCACCAGCCCGCGCAGATCCTGCTTCGCCTGGGCCAGCGCCTGGTCGAATGCCGCCTGGGTCAATTGGTAGGGCGCGGACTCCGTCTTGTCCGTCGAAACCTTGGCGAAGTCGGATCCGCGCCGTTCGGCGGGCAGCGGAGTGCCCGCCCTACCGATCATCCGCGCGGGGTCGCACACCCACCGCCGGATGGAGTCCAGTGCATCCGCTTGGAGGGCTTCGGGCGTGATCAAGGTCACGGCCAGCGTGCCAAGATGCCGCAGCGCCTTGAGATCCTTTTCCAGCCAGCCCAGATCGAAGCGCAGCTGGGTTTCCAGCAATTGGCGCAAGCCCGCCCGGGTGGCGGCGGCCGCCTCCTCGGGGGTGGCGAACAACCGGACCGCGGCGCCCGCGGCCATGGCCTTCAGGCCGGGATAGGCATGCACGGGGACACCGTGATGCTCGCTGACGACAATTTTCTCGGGCAGATCGCCGAATTTCCACTCGGCCGCGGGCTCCCCTTCCCAGTGGGACCGTGCGGCGCGCCACGCGGCGTTGTCGACCCGCGCCGCTTGCTGGCTGACGTCGCGCTGCCGCAGGTGCAGCAGCCCCTGCAGCTCCGCCAGATCGCGGCTGGCGCCCAGCACCTTGTCCTGGTTGTCCACCACTTCGACGCGCACGCGCAGGTGATCGGGCAGCACCTTCTCACTCCACAGCGCCGGATCGAGGCGCACCCCCAGCCGCGAGGACAGCAGCTCCGCCAGCGCGGCTGCCAGCGTCGGGGGCGGGGCCCGGCCGCTGAGCAGGGCCAGGTCGCGGGTGAGCTTTTGGGCGGTTTCCGCCAAGGGGATCAAATCCCGCCGCTGTTCCTTGGGCAGGGCCTTGAGCATGAGTTCCACCTTCTCGGTCAGGTGGCCCGGCACCGCCCAGTCGAGCACCGCCGGGGTCAAGGCCGCCGCTTCGGCCAGGCTGACGCGCACCGTGACGCCGTCGGTTTCCTGACCGGGCTGATAGGAATACGCGAGGGGCAGCACCCGGTTGTCCACCGGCAGGGCGGCCGGAAAGGCCTCGGCGCTGTGCTCCGCCTCCGCCGGCGGCCGCAGGTCATTTTCCCCCAGAAAAAGGAATTTTGGCTGGGTCATCTGCTGGTGACGGACAAAGTCCACGAGTTCGCCGACGCTGGAAACGCCGTGGTAGGGCGCGGACTCCGTTCCGCGCCGCCCGGCGGGCAGCGGAGTGCCCGCCCTACCCTCGGGCATCAGCTCCCGCGCATAAAACCGATACATCGCCTCGTCGATATTCAGGTAGCCCGCGCTGCGGGTGCGGGTGAGAATCGTCTCCGTCTGCTCCCGGATGCGCCGGTTGTGCGCCAGAAAATCGAAGGGCCAGGTCACGGTGTCACCCACGAGGCCCTCCCGGATGAATATCTCCGTTGCGTGCGCCGGGTTGATCTTGCCGTAACTGGCCGAGCGGGTCTCCAGCTCCAGATTGTAGAGCCGGCGTCGCTCCTTCACGAGCACCCGGCCCGCCTCCGCGTTCCAGAACGGCTCGCTGTGGGCCACGCGCAACAAATGCGACCCGAGGTCCAGCACCCATTGCGGGTCGATCCGCGCACAGGTGCGGGCGTACAGCCGGGAGGTTTCCATCACTTCCGCCGCCATGAGCCACTTTGCGACCTTCGGCTTGGCCGGTGGAGCGCGGCCTCCGGATGCGCTTTTTCTCGGATCCACCTTCCGTTCCGATTTTTCAAACAGCGCCGACCCGGGAAACACGCTGACCCGCCGGTCATGCGCCGCGTGATAGTCGCCCTCCTCGGTCCGGGTGGCGATGTTGCCGAGCAGCCCGGCCAGAATGGAACGATGGATCGCCCGGTAGGCGGGCGTCGCCAGCGCGAGATCATTCGGTACCGCAGGAGGGGCTTTACGCCCCGATTGCCTCGGATCGGGGCGTAAAGCCCCGCCTACAGCTGATGGCATTCCGTCATACACTGACGTCCACGCCAGATTTTTCCGTTCGTGCAGGGTGTCCTCGAGCTGGCCGTACACGTCACGCCACTCGCGCATGCGCATGAAGGACAGGAAATGCGCCGTGCAGAATTTCCGCAGCTTTCCCAGGGTCATTTTTTCAAACTCATCGTGGTAGACCTCCCAGATGGCCAGCAGGGTCAGGAAGTCCGAGTCGGGATGCGTGAACCGGCGATGTGCCGCATCCGCCTTCTCCTTCAGGTCCAGCGGCCGCTCGCGGGGATCCTGGATGCTCAGCGCGGCCGCGATGATCAAGACCTCGCGCAGGGCCTTCTCATTCCGGGCCTGCAGGATCATGCGGCCCACGGTCGGGTCCACCGGCAGATGCGCCAGCTCCCGACCGAGGTCGGTGAGCTGCCATTGCTGGTAGGGCGCGGACTCAGCTCCGCGCCGTTCGGCGGGCAGCGGAGTGCCCGCCCTACCCTCGGAAACAATCGCCCCCAGTTCCTCCAGCAGCGCGTAGCCGGACCGAATGCCCTTGGCGGGCGGAGCGTTCAGAAACGGAAAATCCTCGATGTCCCCCAGGCCAAACGCCTTCATGCGCAAAATGACATCCGCCAGGTTGCTGCGCTGGATCTCCGGCTGCGTGAAGCGCGGCCGGTCGAGATAGTCCTGCTCGGAGAAAAGCCGGATACACACGCCGTCGCTGACGCGGCCGCAGCGGCCCTTGCGCTGGTCGGCGCTGCTCTGCGAGACCGGTTCCACCGGCAGCCGGCGCGTCCGGCTCTGCGGGGTGTACCGGCTGAGCCGCGCCAGCCCGGTGTCGATCACGAAACGGATGCCGGGAATGGTCAGGGAGGTTTCGGCAATGTTGGTGGCGACGACCACCTTGCGTTGCGCCGACGTCGCAAACACGCGCTGCTGCTCGGCATTGGTCAGCCGGCCGAACAGCGGCACGACCTCCACCTGCGACCCGCGCCGACCCTCGATCAAGTCGCGCACCTCCCGGATATCCCGCTCGGTCGGCATGAACACCAATATATCCCCTTCGCGGCTTTCCGTGAGCACCCGCTCGACCGCCTCGACCGCGGCGTCGATGTAGGTGTAGTCGTCCCTGGGCTCCGAAGGCTTGGCGAAGGAGGCCGGGCGGCTCTTTTTTTGGTAGGGCGCGGATTCCACTCCGCGCCGCTCGGCGGGCAACGGAGTGCCCGCCCTACCCTCCTCCTCCATCTCCTCCAACGGCGCATAAATCACCTCCACCGGATAAACCCGCCCCGAAACCTCGATGATCGGCGCCCCGTCGAAGGCTTGGGAAAACGCCGCGGTGTCGATCGTGGCGGAAGTGATGATGATCTTCAGCTCCGGCCGCTGCTTTCGCAGGCGGCGCAGGTGACCCAAAATGAAGTCGATGTTGAGCGAGCGCTCATGCGCCTCGTCCACGATGATGGTGTCGTAGGCGCGCAGGTCGGGATCGGCCTGCAGCTCCGCGAGCAGCATGCCGTCGGTCATGAACTTGATCACGGTGTCGGACGACGTTTGGTCGGCGAAGCGGATCTTGCAGCCCACCTCCCGGCCGAGGTTCACATTCAACTCCTCCGCCACCCGCCGCGCCACCGAGGTCGCCGCCACCCGCCGCGGCTGGGTACAAGCGATCTGCCCCCGCTCCCCGCGACCCGCGACGAGACACATCTTGGGGATCTGCGTGGTTTTGCCCGAGCCGGTCTCACCCGCCAGAATCAGCACCTGATTCTTCTGGATGGCCGTGATGATCTCATCCGCCCGGGCGCTGATGGGCAGCTCGGGCGGATACTCGATCCGGAAGGGCCAGGGTTTGTTGGGACGGGATGTCATCGCCGGTGAAATTAGAGGTTCCGTGCGTCACCGATAATGGCAAAGTCAAATCACATGACTTCCCCCACTCCTTCACCGGCGGCCAAGGCCCTCCAGCGTGTCCTGACCGTCTCCCGGCTCAACGGCTGGAGTGTGGGTGTGATCGCCGGTCTCGGGTCCCTGCTCGCCCTGGCCCTGGGCGACCTGACGAGCCTGTTCATCGGCCTGCTGGTGGTGATCGCGGGCATCATGGAGGTGCGCGGCCACCGGCAGCTGCAGCGCCGCGATCCCGACGGCATGAAAGGCCTGATCCGCTCCCAGCTGTTTCTCCTCACCGTCATGCTGGTGTACTGTGCCGGCCGGCTCGGCAGCTTCGACGCCGACACCGCCATGGCCAGCCTCACTCCGGACATGGAGGCGATACTGAAGGAGGCCGGGTTGGAGCGCGCCGACATCCTGCCACTGGTACGCATGACCTTTTTGGGCACCTACCTTGCGATCGCCGCCACCTGCCTCATTTACCAGGGTGGCATGGCGCTCTATTACCGCAGCAAGGTCCGGCTGGTGACCGAGGCGCTGACTACGCCGCCCGCGGCAACCTAATTACCCCAGTCATTCCGGATTGTTAGCCACGAAAAACACAAGAATCCGACGGCGAATGAAGCTCGCAAGGCGCCTATAGGCGCGCGGAACTGTTACGACAGTCGGACGAACCATTGTTGTGCTTTTTCGTGGCCAATCTCTGAGGCCTTGGATTGCACACCCGGCTTGCCTGACCGAGGCAAAGCGGTAGCTTGGGGCCATGTCCAAGGAGCGCTACATCGCGGCCAAGCAGAAGTGGGCCGAGAAACAACTGGCCCGCGGCTTCCAGCCCCGCCCGGTCGCCGCCACCGACCGGCTGCCCCCGGGACAGAAACTCACCACCGGCTTTCCCGTGCTTGACCTTGGCGTGCAACCGGAAATCCCGCTGGCCGAATGGACCCTGACCGTTGACGGCCTTGTGGAAAAGCCCGCCGTGCTGACCTGGGCCGCGTTCAACGCCCTGCCCCAGGTGACCGATCAGAGTGATTTCCACTGCGTGACCTCCTGGAGCAAATATGACTGCACGTGGAGCGGCGTGGCGTTCACCACGCTCTTCGAGCTCGTGTCGCCGCAGCCGGCGGCCCAGTTCGTGTATTTCACCAGTTACGATGGCTATTCCACCAACGTGCCCCTGGCGAAATGCCTCGACGACGATGTCCTGGTGGCGACCCGGTTTGGCAGCGAGCCTGTGACGCGCGAACATGGCGGCCCCGCCCGCATTATCATCCCCAAGCTCTACGCGTGGAAAGGCGCCAAATTCGTCAAGAGCATCAGCTTTCTCGCGGAGGACCGCCTCGGCTTCTGGGAAGTCCGCGGCTACCACAACGACGGCGACCCGTGGAAGGAGGAGCGGTACGCCTGAAGCCAGGCAGGGTTGAAAGGTGAAAGTTGAATGTTGAAAGATCGAGCAACCCACCCTTCCCCCCAGCCCGGCCTTGCAGCGGATCGGTCATTCAACTTTCAACCTTCAACTTTCAACTAAAGATCCCATGCCCCCCACCTTTTTTCCTCAGGACATCATCATCAAGAAACGCGACGGCGGCGTGCTGACCCAGGCGGAGATCGAGTTCTTCGCCCACGGCGTCGCCGACGGCCGCTTCGCCGACTACCAGGCCACGGCCCTGCTGATGGCCATCTTCTGGCGCGGCATGACCCCGCAGGAAACCGCGTGGCTGACCGATGCCATGATGCGCTCCGGCGACGTCATCGACCTGCATGACATTCCGGGCGCCAAGGTGGACAAGCACTCCACCGGCGGCGTGGGCGACAAAGTCTCCCTGATCCTCGCCCCGCTGGCCGCCGCCTGCGGCCTCAAGGTCCCGATGATGAGCGGTCGCGGGCTCGGCCACACCGGCGGGACCCTCGACAAGCTTGAGGCCATCCCGGGCTTCAAGGTCATGCTCAGCGTGCCCGAGTTCCGCGCCATTTTGCAAAAGGTCGGCGCCGCGATGATCGGCCAGACCCCGCAGGTTGTGCCGGCCGACCGCAAGCTCTACTCGCTGCGCGACGTCACCGGCACCGTCGAGTGCATCCCGCTCATCTGCGCCAGCATCATGAGCAAGAAGCTCGCCGAGGGGATCGACTCCCTCGTGCTCGACGTGAAGTTCGGCAAGGGCGCGTTCATGAAGCGCAAGGAGGATGCGCTGGTCCTCGCCCGCGCCATGGTCGAGGTCGGCCGCGCCGCCGGCAAACCCGTCTGGGCCCAGCTGACGGCCATGAACCAGCCACTTGGCTTCGCCGCCGGCCACACCACCGAGGTCATAGAGTCCATCGAGTGCCTCAAGGGCCGAGGACCGGCCGATCTCATGGAAGTCACCTACGCCCTGACCGGCCACATGCTCGTTCTTGGTGGCGCGACACCGGACATGGCAGCCGCTAGAAAGAAAATGGAGGCCGCCATTGCCGACGGCTCGGCGCTCGAAAAATTCCGCCAGATGTGCCTCGCGCAGGGCGGCGACGCCAGGGTGGTCGACGACTACACCCTGCTGCCCACGGCGAAAAAGCTCGTCGCCGTTTGCGCCCCGGCCGGGACCGCCGGATTTGTGAGCGAAGTCGACGCCCTCAAATGCGGCCATGCCATCATGGCACTCGGCGGCGGCCGGGCGGCGGTGACCGACAAGGTTGATCATGCAGTGGGTATCGCCGACCTCATCAAGATCGGCGAGCCGGTGACCGCCGGCACCCGGCTCTGCACCCTACACGTCAACGACGACGCCAAGGGCCAACGCGCCGAAGCGCTGATTCGGGAGGCCGTCAAATTCACTCCCACCGCACCCGCGCTGGAGCCGTTGATCCAGGATCTGCTCCAGTAATACGCCCCCGCGCAATCGTCGGTCCGTTTTTTGTGACTGCTTGTGCGTTTTTGTGGCCACCAAGGATCGGGCTGGATCCGTCCAAGGCAGAGTGGCCACAAAGAGGCACGATAATGCACGAAACGGATCAGGGCTCTACCTCCGCTGGCTACTGACCCATGGCCAATACGCATTACCGGTGTTTCGCCCGGAACGCCCGCGGGTTTTGCCCGGTTTCGCGGCGGAACGAGGCGCTCAGGTAGCTGGCGGACTCGAATCCGGCCAGATCGGCGATCCGGGCGATGGGCAGCTCGGTCTCGGCCAGCAACTGCCGGGCTCGCTCCAATTGCTGCCGCTTGATCCGGCGATGGGGGGACTCGCCGATCAGGCGCGTGAATTTCCGCTCGAGCAGGGTGCGCGACACCGGCACGGCCCGCAGCACGTCCTTCACCCCGATGCCGTCGTGCGCGTGATCCCGGATGAAGCGCAGTGCCGCCGCCACATGGTGGTCCGCCACGGCCAGCGCCTCCGTCGACCGCCGCTCCACCACGCGGATCGGGTCGATTTCCTTGGAGTCGGCCAGCACGTGCTTGCGGCCGGTCATCAGCCGCGCGAGCAGCGCCGCCGCTTCATAACCCGTCTGCCGCGCATTGGGCAGCACACTGCTGAGTGGGGGGTCGCTGAGTTCACAGATGACCTCGTCATCATCGACCCCGAGGACGGCCACCGCCTCGGGCACCGCCAGCCCCGCCACGTGGCAGGCCTCAAGCACCTGCTGCGCCCGGCCGTCAAAGCAGGCGAATACGCCCACCGGTTTCGGCAGGCCCGCCAGCCAGCTCGCCATCGCCTGCGTTTCCTGTTCCCAACCCAGTCTCAGCTTGCGCGGCAGGGCAAAGGCCGTGGGCCGGAAACCCTGACCGCGCAAGACCTGGGCAAAAGCCGCCCCGCGCTGGCGCGACCAGAGGTATTGGTCGTCACCACAGTAGGCAAAATGCCGGAGCCGGCGCTCCCGCAGATGGGCGGCGGCCAGCTGGGCCACCGCCCCGTTGTTGATGCTCACGCGCGGAAATTCGGACTTCACCCGCTCCGCGCTGACATCAACCACCGGCAGCCCCGTCCGCCGCAGCGCGGCGGCCGTCGCGGCGGAATCCACCCGGGCGATGATGCCATCCCCCTCCCAATGCCGCAGCCAGGCCGGCAAGGGCGCGCGGCGGGCCTGCTCGGTCAGCCGGATGGACCAGGACTCCCCCGCACTCACCCAGTCATGCACCCCGTGCAGCAGATCGCGCCCATACCGGTTGGAAGTCTCGATCAGCAGGGCGACGCGCAGCCGGGGTTTCGCAAGCGGACTCATCGGATCCCCAGCGTCGTCCGCCTGTGTTAAATATCAAAAGAATAATGTGGATCTTTGCTACTCGTTTGGGGGGCGTTTCCCGTATGATCTCGGGCTTCCCCTCCCTGCCATGAAAAAATCCCCCGCCCACTTCCCCCGCATCCCCCCCATCAGCTACGCCGGCCCCGGTGCCAAAAACCCGCTGGCCTTCCGGCACTACAATCCGGCCGAGATCGTCGATGGCCGCACCCTCAAGTCCCACCTGCGCTTCTCCATCGCCTACTGGCATTCCTTCCGCGGCACCGGCACCGACCCGTTCGGCCCGGGCACCATCCAGCGGCCGTGGGAAGCGGGGAAGGATCCGGTCTCCGTGGCCAAGGTGCGCCTGGATGCCGCCTTCGAGTTTTTCACCAAGATCGAGTCGCCCTTCTGGTGCTTCCACGACCGCGACATTGCCCCCGAGGGCCGGACCCTCGCCGAGTCGAATCGCACCCTCGACCAGCTCGTCGCTCACGCCAAGGCCTTGCAGAAGGCCACCGGCGTCAAGCTGCTCTGGGGCACGGCCAACCTGTTCTCCAACCCGCGCTACATGTGCGGCGCTGCGACCAATCCCGACGCCCACGTCTTCGCCTACGCCGCGGCGCAGGTGAAAAAGGCCCTCGAGGTGACCAAGGAACTCGGCGGCGAGAACTACGTCTTCTGGGGCGGCCGCGAAGGCTACGAGACCCTCCTCAACACCAACCTCAAGCGCGAGCAGGACCACCTGGCCAAGTTCATGCACCTGGCGCTCGATTACGCCAAGAGCATCGGCTTCAAGGGCCAGTTCCTGATCGAGCCCAAGCCGAAGGAGCCGACCAAGCACCAGTACGACTTCGATGTCGCCAGCGGCATCGCCTTCCTCCGGACCTACGGCCTCGAAAAGCACTTCAAGTTCAACATCGAGACCAACCACGCGACCCTCGCCGGCCACAGCTTCCAGCACGAGATCGAGGTCGCCGCCGCCCAGGGCATGCTCGGCTCCATCGACGCCAACAGCGGCGACCCGCTGCTGGGCTGGGACACGGACCAGTTCAACACCGACGTGAAGGAGCTCACCCTCGCGATGGTCTCCATCCTGAACGCAGGCGGTCTCGGCACCGGCGGCCTCAACTTCGACGCCAAGCTGCGCCGGCCG
>JBAXWQ010000260.1:0-4571 GCA_037128315.1 Opitutia bacterium
GAGCAGGTCGGGAAAATCGGCATGATCAGAGAGGGGAAAGGCGGCGTCGCACGGCTGGCGATAGCGCGCGGCTGCGTCCAGCGCCCACCCTGTCGCGATGGCCGTGCGCCGGGGATGAATCCAGCTGAGTGGCTCGGCGTTTCCTGCCGCGGGCGGACCGATGACCACATGCCCCGCATGGCTCTTTACATCCAGCAGCGCAAAGGGCGGGAGTGGCATGCCGAGTTCCT
Source organism: Opitutia bacterium (assembly GCA_037128315.1). Taxonomy (GTDB): domain Bacteria; phylum Verrucomicrobiota; class Verrucomicrobiia; order Opitutales; family Opitutaceae; genus Lacunisphaera. Next base: position 231 of record JBAXWQ010000260.1, read on the forward strand.
CGTAGCGTTTGGCCATCCGATGGCCGTGGGCGTGCAGCATCACTGGCAGGCCGGCGCGACCGACGATTTGCAGCAGTTCCTGCGTTTTGCCCAGGCTGTAGGCAAACAGCACCGGGGTCACGCGGTCCGCCAGAGCCTGCCGGCAGAAGTCGACGATGCCCCGGTCGATTTCCGCCTGCGGGGGAAAGACGTAGCGGGGCAGCCCGAAGGTGGTCTCCATGATCAGGACATCGGCGCGCGGCACGACGCAGGGCTCGGCGGCGAGACTCGGGCGGAGCTTGAAATCCCCCGTGTACAGCAGGGAGCCATGCTCGGTCGTCGCCTGCAACATGGCCGAGCCGAAAATGTGTCCCGCCGGATACAGCTGCATGGTGCAGCCAAATTCAGCGGTCCAAGGCTGGCCGTAGTCGAGGATGGTCTCCCGTCTTGACCCGGACACGCGCAGCCGCATCAGGCTGGCGGTGGGGCGCGTGGTGACTATTTCCCGGTGGGGCGCGATATGGTCGGAGTGGGCGTGCGAGACGAATGAGCGGAATTGGGCCCGGCGGGCATCGAGCCACCAGCCAATTTGCGGCAGATGGACCCCCTCCTTGAATCGCACCTCCCAGGGCATGGCGCGGGCCCGCGGCTCAGGTCGCGGCGAAGTACTTGCGGCGGACCAGCCGCCAGGCCGTGACAAAGAAGGCGGTCAGCGGCACGGCCAGCATCATGCCCATGATACCGCCGAGGGCCTGGCCCCAGAAAAACACGGCCACAATGATGGCCACCGGATGCAGGCCGGTTTGCTTGCCCATGATGCGGGGCGTGAGCACCCAGCCTTCAATCCCCTGGACGACCGCGAACACGGCCAGACAGGCGCCGACGAGCGGGGTGCCGCCTTCCGGTTGGAACAGGGCCAGCGGCAGCGCAATGCTCATGCCGAGGATCGAACCGAGATAGGGGACAACATTGAGCAGTCCGGTGATGAGCCCAAGGGCCAGGCCAAACTTGAGGCCGGCGAGGGAGAATCCAACGGCCAGCAGCACGCCCATGATGAGGCCGATGAGCAGCTGACCGCGGAAGAATGCCACCAAAATGCCCAGAAACTCCCGGCTCAGGAAGATCACATCCTCCCGGTGCTCTTTCTTCAGAAAAGGCAGGTGGTCGGGCAAGGTCCGGGTGGGGTCATCGTCCGAGAGTAGAAAGAAGAACAGGTAGACGGGTATGATGGCCAGCGAGGCCGCGAAGCCGAACAGGCCAAAGATACCGGCCCCGGCTGCTTTTAAAGTGGGAGCCATTTGCCCCAGCAAATCCTCCGCTTGCTGCGTCAGGTTGGCGACCGCGCTCTTGATGGCCGGATTGGCGAGATAACTGCGGCCAATGTCCAGCCATTGGGGAAAATGGGTCTCGGCCCACTTGACCGTGTTCGCCCAGAGTGTCGGCAGGTACGCGACAAAATCAAACACCTGGGCGATGATCGCCGGGGCAATGCTGAACAGCAACGCGGCGAGCAGCAGCACAAAGAGACCATACAGGAGCACCACGGCGAAGGTCCGGCTGATTTTCAGCCGCTTTTCGAAGACCGCGACAACCGGTCGCAGGATCAGCGCGACGATGCCCGCCACGGCCAGGGGCCAGATGACACTGGAGAATGCCGCGATGAATCGGGCGACCCCCGACAACAGCAGATAGAGCAGTCCGCCGATGGCGCAGAAAGCAGTGAAACCGAGGGCAAACCCGACGAGCTTGCGTTGACTGGGCGTGAAAAACGGGGCCGGCTCGGATGGCATTGCCAGAGGGAATAGCCGGCAGATTGGCGAGGCAAGCCCGGAGACGAAGCGGGGTCCGCACCGGAATCGGGTGCGACTTAGCCTGGGAAATTCTAGTTTATCGTGGCCGCGCAGGTAGGGCGGGCACTCCGCTGCCCGCCGTCGCTCGCGGCCTGCGTCCGGCGCCGAACGGAGTCCGCGCCCTACCGGTGGCTTAACCGCTGACCAGATCCAAATGCCCGCGGTGCCGCACCAGACGGAGTTTTTTCCCGAACAATCGGGACAGGCTGGCGGAATTGAGCACCTGGGCCGTGGGCCCGTCGGCGATCAGGCGACCGCTTTTCATCAGCAGGACCCGGGCAATTTCGGGCACCAGATCGGCGACAGTATGGGTGACCAGCACCAAGGTCTTGCCGCTCCGGGCCAGCTGGCTCAACAAAAGGCGGAAGTCATGGACCGCTCCCGGATCGAGGCTGTTGGTCGGCTCGTCCAGAACCAGCACGGCGGGATCATGCACCAGGGCGCGGCCGATCAGGGCCCGCCGTTGTTCGCCGGCCGACATCGCGGAGATCGGCCGGTCGGCCAGGCGGGTGATTTCCAGGAAGCGGAGGACGGCGCGGGCCCGCCGTTCCTGGCGCGGGGAGACCCGGTGGTGCGGCCAGAGACCGACGCTGTTGAAAAAGCCGGACAGCACCATCTCACGCGCCGTCACTTCGCGGGTGGTCACCTCGTGCGAGAGGCTGGCGAGGAGATCCAGGGCGACGATGCCGGTGCAGCGGCGCACGTCGTCCAGCACCCAGTGCTCCTGACCGAAGAGGCGGGCGTGTGCCCCGGCCATCCCGGCCAAGGGGTGGAGTTCGCCGGTCATCAGCTTGATCAGGGTGGACTTGCCGGAGCCGTTGGGCCCCAAAATGGCGAGGTGCTCCCCCGCGCGGACCTGCAGGTTGAAGTTGCGCAGGACGGATTTTTCTCCGCGCGTGACGGTGAGGTTTTTGAAATCCAGAATGACACGCGGCGGCGACTTCATGGTGAGAGCGGAATCCCGTCGGGGCCCTCATTCCGTTCCGCCGGGCAAGTCGCACCGCCACAGACGCCGCGACGGAGAATCCAGGCCGGCCCTGAGTTACCAGATGCGACAGTTGGTGCAATCATTGCCCAATTTCACCAAACGGGAGCGGCAACGCAAACCAGCATTCCGGCGCCCTTGGTTTGACCCTGGGCTCGGCTGCTCCGGTCGCGTGACCTAAGGCGCGTTTGCAAAATGCCTTGTCATCGCGAGGCCCGCAGCAGCGGGCCGTGGCGATCCAGCCCTTCGACATCGGCTCATGGCTTGAGCCTGTCGAAGCAGATGGATTGCTTCGCTGGGCCACCCGGTGGCCCGCCCCGCCATGACATTTTGCAAACAAACCTTAGGTCCAAGCCGGTGCGCCGCCTACCGCTTGCCACCTGAATTTAGGTGGTAACGCCACCTGCCGCGCTGCCACCCGGGTGATAGCTTTGGTCCATGGAAGGAGTGGAAATCGCCCGGAAACTGATCGTCCAATCGGAGAACATCAGCATCTACAAGGTCAGCTACCGCCGGCCTGACGGTTTCGTGTTCGAGTGCGTGACCAGCATCATCGTCCCTAAAAGCCAACATGACGGAGGCGACAAAGGCGGTCCCGCGGCTGAGCAGCGGTCAACTCCCGGGTCATAGGATGCGGCGGCGTGGGAGGTCGCGACCCGAGTTTGCCACCGGCAGCAATATCTTAGCTCAGGGGGGCGGGTCGGCGAGGCACGACCCTGAAGCGCAGGTGGGAACCGCAGTGCGGCCCAGGCCACGGTCAGGGTTGAACGTGGCGGATATGCTCATCGCACCAGGTTTGGATCTCCGCGCCATCCCGCGGGGTGCCGAGCTGGGGAAAGCTCTGCTTCAACCACTCCGGGGTGATCTCCGTCAGCACGACGGCCGGCGGTTCAGTTCCGCACACCCGCTCAGCAAGCAGGTAGCCTCCGGTGCGGCGAAGCACCCGTAGCGTGTAGTCCTGATCATGCATGTCCTCGGCGCAGTTGGCATGCCAGAACTTGATGGATAGTTTGCCGCTGCCGGAGTGATGCGGAATGATTTCACTCACCCAGATCGGGGAGGCATGCCGCTCGCCGGAATACGGATAAAAATAATCCAGGGCATACCACCGGCGCGGGAGGAGCGTGAACGTGGCCATGCGCACCTGATGGACCCAATTGCCCGGCAGGGCAATATTCGACCAAGGTCGACCCCGTCAGGATTGGCTGGCAGCCGACGCGACTGACCTGTCGGGATGCAGGGTGCGTGGATGTTATTCCGCAATAAAAAGCCCCGCCCTTCGGGCGAGGCTTGAGCCGTGTATTCCTGGCCGGGGGCCGACTTACGGGGCGTATGTGATCGTGCGCGCACCGGCCACACCGGTGATCGAGATCGTGATGCCCTGCGTATAACCGTCAGGATACGTCTCGCCGGCCACCGTGTTAACGGCCTTCACATAGTTGGTCGCGCCGACGAGATTGGTGGAGAGGACAGTGGAGACACCGTTTTCCAGGAAGTACTGGTCAGAAGCCGCGGACAGCTGGCGCG
>JBAXWQ010000261.1:0-4535 GCA_037128315.1 Opitutia bacterium
GACTTCCTTGTGCTTCACCCCGAACCGCTGCTCCTCGTCCACGATCACGAGGCCCAGGTCCTTGAATTTCACATCCGCCTGCACCAGCCGGTGGGTGCCGATGACAATGTCGACCTTGCCCTCCGCGAGCGCCGCTAGAATGCCGGCCTGCTCCTTGCGGGTGCGGAAGCGGCTGAGCATCTCCACGGCCACGGGATAGCCGGCCATCCGCTCGCGAAAGGTGTTGAGGTGCTGCTGCGCCAGCACGGTGGTCGGCACCAGCACCGCCACCTGGCGTCCACCCATCACGGCCTTGAAGGCGCCGCGGATCGCCACCTCGGTCTTCCCAAAGCCGACGTCACCGCACACGAGCCGGTCCATGGGCCGCGTGCGCTCCATGTCCACCTTCATGTCGGTGATGGCCTTGGCCTGGTCGCGGGTCTCGGTGAAGGGGAAGGCGGCCTCGAACTCCTTCTGCCAGACATTGTCCTCGGCGAAAGCGTGGCCGGGCTGCGCCTCCCGCTGGGCCTGGATTTGCAGGAGCTCGGCCGCGAGATCAATCGTGGCATGCTCGGCCGCCTGCCGGGCCTTTTCCCAGCGGCCGGAGCCGATGCGGCCCAGCTGCGGCTTGGTCTTGGTCAGGCCGACATACCGGCTGACGAGATGGGATTCCTGCAGCGGCACGTGCAGCGTGACTTGATCGTCAAACTCCAGCGAAATGACCTCACGGGTTCCGTCCCGGGTATCGAGCTTCGTCAGTCCGCGGTAATGGGCGATGCCGTGCTGGAGATGGACGACGAAATCGCCTTCCACCAATTCTGAAAAGTCCAGGAGTTGGTCGACGGCGGAGGCCGCGGCGATGGTGCGTTTCGGGGCCGCCCGCCGCTGGCGCCGTCGGCCGAAGATCTCGGTTTCGCTGACGACAACCAAGCCTTTGGGTAGGGCGGGACCGCTGGGCCCGCCGGGAACGGGTGGCGGCGCGCCCAGCGGTCGCGCCCTACCTCCCCGGAACGTCACCCGGAAGCCCTCGTTCAGCGCCCCGCGCAGGTAGCGCGGCTGGATCTTTTTCAGCGCCGGGTGCTCGGCGAGCAGTTCGCGCACGCGCTGCTCCTCGCCTTCCTTCGAAATGACAAAATCCACGGCGAACCCTTCCTTTCGCCAGGCGGCAACCTTCTCCAGGAATTGCCGGCGTCCGTCCTCCTCCGCCTGCAGCCGCTCGTGCGCCAGCTGGTGGTCCTCGGGATAGGTCCGGTGGTGAGAGAGTGATTCGGTGTCCCAGGTCTCTTCGGTGGTGGCGGAGTCGAAGAGTTCACTGGCCAGGTCGAGATCGCTCACCCCGAACAGCTGGGCGCAGGCCTGGGGGAGCCTGGCCAGGAAAGGTAGGGCGCGGACTCCGTTCCGCGCCACGGCTGATTCGGCGGGCAACGGCTCGTCCGCCATAGCCTTGGCGACGGCGGAAGTGCCCGCCCTACCTGTTTCCGGCGAGAGCATATCAAACAATTCCTCCAGCGACTTCGGCTCCAGCAACGCGGCGTGCGTGGCCGGGTTGAGGTACTCGAGCAAGGTGGACTGGGCACCGGCGGCATGCAGTTTCGGGGCGGCGGTGAGGGTGATGCGATCGACCGCCTCGCCCGAGCGTTGCGAGACCGGGTCGAGCGTCCGGATGTCCTCCAGGGTGTCGCCAAAATAATCCAGCCGGTAGGGCTGGTGGGCCGTGATGGGGTAGACGTCAACGATGCCGCCGCGCACGGCATACTGGCCGGGGGCTTCGCAGACGGCCTCCGCATCATAGTCGTAGCCGGCGAGCAGTTTCAGCAGGGCCGGGAATGGCAACCCGGCTCCGCGCTGCAACTCGGTCTCCCGCTCCGCAAAGTCGATGAGGGGTGGCACCGGTTGGAGCAGGGCGGCAGGGGTGGCGAGGATGATGAGCGGGGAGCGGGGAGCGGGGAGCGAGGAGCTGGGGCGGAGGCTGCGCAGCCGGCTCAACACGGACAGCCGGTCGCTCGCGGCGGTGAAGGCCTCGCGCATCTCCTTGTTCTCCGTCTGGGCTTCCGGAAAATTCAGGATTTCCAGCCTGGCGGACGATTTGTGCGCGTGGTGAAAAAGCGCCAGATCCTCGGCCAGCGCGTCCGCCTGCTTGGCATCCTCGTGCACCACGAGCCACACCGGGGCCGGGTGCCGTTGCAGCAATTTCGCCAGGGCATGGGCGTGGGCCGGCGGACAGATGCCGGTGAGTTTGGTGCGCGGGGCGGAAGGGGGCTCAGCCATCGAGAGGGGATTTCAACCGGGCAGGGCGCGACACCGGGGTAGTCCCGGGAGTCGGCTATTCTGTCGCGGAGCGCGCGGGATTTTTGGCGGCCAGGTACGCCAGGCCGGCGCGCGCCGCTTCCTCCTCGGCGCTCTTCTTGGAGGTGCCCTGGCCGCTGCCGAGTTTTTCGTCGTGCAGGAAAACCGCCACTTCGTAGGCCAGCGCATGGCGCGGGCCGCTGGTGCTGACCACCTCGTAGCGCAAGGCGGTGTTGCCGTGGGCGGGTTGCAGCAGTTCCTGCAGTCGGCCCTTGGGGTTCTCAGCTCCTTCGGACAAGGCTAGGCGGGCGGCGAGGGGCCCGTACCAGTCCAGCACCAGTCGCTGCGTGGTCGGGAGATCGCTGTCCAGGAACAGGGCGCCGATCAGGGCCTCGAAGGCATCCTCCAGCGTGGAGGCGCGCGACCGTCCGCCCGCCTCGGCCTCGCTCTTGCTCAGCAGCAGGCAGGCGTCGAGACCAAGATCCCGCGCCATCTGGGTGAGGAACTCGCCCTTGGAGAGCACCGCCCGGCGGCGGCTGAGCACGCCTTCGCGCTCGGTCGTGAATTCGCGGTAGAGCGCATCCGTGATGATGAATTGGAGCACCGAGTCGCCCAGAAATTCCAGGCGCTGGTTGTGCGGGCCGGCTTCCGGCTGATCCTGGAGGTAGGAACCGTGGGTCAGGGCTTCGCGCAGCAGGGCCGGGGACCGGAACTGGTAGCCGAGACGGGCCTGCAGGGCGGAGAGTTGCTCGTCGGTCGCCATGATATCAGGAACTCGCGCTGGAATAGCGGCGCAGACCGCGGTTAAACACAAAAATCGCCAGCGCAAACCAGGCGAGCGTGATGCCAAGCAGCCAGCCCCCGGCGGCGGCATCGAAGCCGTGCAGGAGTGTGCGCGCCGGGGTGTTGCTCACCACCACGACGGGCAGGGCCCACACAAAAACCACGCTGGCCAGCCCACGAAAGGCCTGCCGGGGCAGCCGGGAAAACTCACTCAGGGTGAAGTAACTGCCCTCGATGCCCTGCGCACTGGTGAACCAGAAGGCGAAGGAGATGGTCATCACCAGCATGCTGTAGTGAATCACGATGCCGCATGCCACCATCAGACCGTAGGACACCATGTCGACGACGCTAGGGTGCAGGCCCAGCTGCCGGGCCGAGTAGATGACCACACTCAGGGCCACGAGCGAATTGATCAGGCTGTCGGGGTCCAGCTTGCGGGTGGTCGCCATGAACATGACGTTGCCGGGCTGGGCGAGGTAGAAATCGAAATGGCCGCTGCGGATATTTCGCCCCATCTCGAAGATGCTGCTCCAGAAAAACCCCATCAGGAACCGCTGGATCAGCAGCGAGGTGCCCACGAGCAGCATCATCTCGTACTTCGTCCAGCCGGCGACCGTGCTGGTGTGGTCGTAGATGACCGAGACCATGAGGATGTTGACCGTCATCCAGAACAACTCGACCAGCGCCCAGACAAAGAAGTCCCCGCGGAACATCAGCGTCCGCATGATCGAGTAGCGGGCGGAGGTCAGCCAGATGCGGAGGTAGTGGGCCAGGGTCATTTCAGATTTTCGATTTCAGATTTTCGATTTTCGATTGGCGGGGTGCACGCATCACGCGGTTGCTGACAGCTGCCGGCGGAATGTCTGCTGGTTTATCATAAATCCAAAATCGAGAATCAAAAATCGAAAATAACCTCAGCCCCCCACGGCGGTATGCAGGCGCAGCCCGCGGGTCCAGAGAAACTGGCCGAGGGCGAGGATCACGGTCACCCAGAACGCCTGGATGCCGAGGCCGGTGATGATCGCGGCGGGGTCGGAAAGCCGGCCGGTGAAGATCGCCACGGGAAAATACATCTGGTAGTAATAGGGCAGGTATTGCGACAGCTTGAAGAGCCAGGCGGGCAGCAGGTCGAGGGGAAAGATCTGGCCGCCCAACACGGATTCCAAGGCCATGGAAAGAACCACGAAGCCCTGGATCTCGAGAAACCAGAAGCTCAGCAGGCCGAAGCAATAGGCGATGCCGAACTGGATGAGGGCGGACATGAACAAGGCGGGCAGGCCGAGGACCAGACGCCAGCCATCCAAAGGCACCACCAGGTAGTTTTTCAGCAGGGGATAAGTGACCAGGAGCGGCACCAGAATGAGCAGGCCGCTGACGAGCCGGGCCGACACATAGATGCTGAAGCGGTAGGCGAAATAGTTGACCGGCTTGAGCAGGAACTGGTTGATCAGGCCGTTGCGGATTTCCTCGCTGATCTGGTAGTCCTC
>JBAXWQ010000262.1:0-4523 GCA_037128315.1 Opitutia bacterium
CAAGCCAGTCAGGATGCACGGTCCTATGATTATGCGACCTACGCCGAAACCCTGCTGGCGGACTTCGCACAGTTGACCACTGCGGTCGTGACGCCATCCTCCACCCCGTGAGCGACTCCCCCCCCTATCTCGGTCAGCATTGCACCACGCCCTACCCGAAATCGGCCGTGCTCGGACGGTGGCTCTGGCTGCTGGTGCAAGCCACCCTCTTTCGCTGGAGTCCGCGGCCCATGCACGGATTCCGGGTCTGGCTGCTCCGGTGTTTTGGTGCCGATATCGCCGGGCCGGCGGTGATTTTCCCCACCGTTAAAATTATCTTCCCGCAGAATCTGTGCCTCGCTCCGCACAGCATGGTCGGACCACACGTCAATCTGTACAATCTCGCCCCTATCCGCCTGGAGTATGGCGCCAACCTCAGTCAGCATTGCCACCTCTGCGCGGGTACCCATGACCATAGTCGCTGGGCCATGCCCCTGGTGGCCAAGCCGATCGTCATCGGCCGCAACGCCTGGCTTGGGGCTGATGTATTTGTTGGCCCCGGCGTCACCGTGGGCGAACTGTGCGTGGTCGGGGCGCGCTCCGTCGTCGTGAAGGATTTGCCGCCACGGAAAATCTGTGTCGGCTCACCGTGCCATCCGATCAAGGACCGGCCGGAGCCAGTTTAGGGCGGATGCCATATTGTCGTCGCACGTAATTGCTGATGAAAAAGCATATGCAGCCCAACACACCCCGCCCTGAAGGGCACCCCTCTCCAAGAGGGGAACCCATGCAGCGCAACCGGATGATTGAGTCACCTCTAGAGTGGGGTGGTGCACAGCACCGGGGTGTATCGGCATTTGCCCGCACCCCTCGATTCATGAATGCGTCGAGCCGTAGTGTTGTGGTGGTTAATTCTTAATGCGCGTCTGCCATATCGTGCCGAGCCTCGAGGAACGCCACGGGGGGCCCTCCCGTTCCGTGCGCGCACTGGCGAATGCGCAGGCGGCGCTGGGCGACCCGATAGAGTTGCTCGCCACCACGGCCGCCGACCAGGCGGGTTTCCCGGCCGGGCATGATTCCGCCCACCTGCGGTACTTTCCGCGGGTCGCCCCCCGCTGGCTTTCACGCTCGCCGGAAATGCGGCACTATCTCTGTTCCCACCACTGCGATATTTTGCACAATCATGCCCTGTGGCTGCTGCCCCTGCATTACGCCCAGGAAGCCTCGCATCGGCAGCGTGTGCCGCTGGTGATCGCACCGCGCGGCATGATGAGCGGCTGGGCCTGGCGTCATCGCCGGTGGCGCAAGTACCTCGCGGAGCTGTTTGTGCACCCCGGGGCGTTCGCCGCCGCCGCTGGCTGGCATGCCACCAGCCCGGAGGAAGCGGACGACATCCGCGCGCTCGGCTTCAAACAGCCGGTCTGCGTTTCCCCGAATGGTGTGATGCTGCCTACCGAGGCCGACCTTTTGATCGCGCGCGATGCGTGGCAGCAGATCTATCCTCAGTCCAAGGAGCACCCGATCGCCTTGTTTTATTCCCGCTATCACCGCAAAAAACGTATCAAGGAATTGATCAACCTGTGGCTGGCGCAGCCGCGGGGCGACTGGCGGCTGCTCATCGCCGGGGTAGCCGAGGATTACACGACCGCGGAACTCACTGCGATGGTGGCCGGCGCCGGCGCCGCCGAGCAGATTACGGTGTTTGATGGCGCCGACCGACCTCCACCCTACGCCGTGGCGTCGCTCTTTATCCTGCCCTCTCACTCCGAGAATTTCGGTCTTGTGATTGCTGAAGCCTTGGCCGCCGGGGTGCCGGCACTTGTTACCGACACAACGCCATGGTCGCGTCTAGCCGAGCATGAAGCCGGCTGGTGCGTTTCATGGGATAGCTTCGCGCGGTCGCTTGCGACCGCACTGGCGACCCAACCGGCGGAATTGGCCGCGATGGGCCGGCGCGGCCGGGCCTGGGTTGAGCGCGACTTTGCCTGGGACAGGGCGGCCCGCCTGCTTCAGCAATTTTACCAGCAGCTGGAGACGCGATGAACGAAGGTAAATTCAACGGCCTGGACCGCAGCGGGGACCATCTGCATCAGCGGCGACGTACCGGCCTTCTCTCAAGCCTGGTGGTGTTTCATTCCTGCACTCTGTTGCTGTTCACTTCATGGGCCTTTGGTGGACAAGCGCCTTGGGTACGACAGGGTATCGCAGCCTGGGGTACGGTTGGAGTATTCCTGTTCATTTTGGGCTGCAGCCGGCGGGTTGAAGCCAGCCCGGAGCGCCGATTACCTGCCCTTCGCCTGCTTTGGCCGTTGTGGCTCTACGATCTCCTCGTCATCGCCAGTTGTTTTAACCCGGGGTTCAAGGAGGTGGTGATCGGCGGCCAGCCTTCGCTTGTCATGGCGGACCCTCTGCCTTGGCTGCCGAGTGCGGCATTGCCCGGGCCCGCGGCTCGCGAACTTTGGCAATTCAACGTCATTGTTTTATCCTGCTTCAATCTCTGGTTGGTGCTGTCCAGTCGTCGCTTGGTTCGCCTGGTGCTTTTCGTGGTGGCCGGAAATGCGGTGGCTCTCGCGGTCTTCGGCACTTTCCAGAAATTGATTCATGCCAAGGGCCTGTGGCTGGGCCTGGTGCCGTCACCCAACCCCAAGTTTTTTTCCACTTTCATCTACCACAACCATTGGGGGGCGTTCACCTTGATGAACACCGCGGTCTGCCTCGGACTGCTCTTCCACTTCCTGCGACGTGGCGGTGGCCGGGACCTCTGGCACTCACCGGTCCTTCTCGGGGCGCTGACCACCCTTCTCCTGGCCGCCTCGGTCCCCCTCAGTTCCTCCCGGTCATGCACCCTGCTTATCGGCTTGCTGCTGGCCGGTGCGTTGGGGCATATGCTGCTGCTGATAATTCGCCGGCGACGTGAGCACCATGAATCAATCGTTCTGCCGGTCACCGGCATTGTCATCGCGTCTATTCTGGCTGTGGCTGCTATCAGCTATCTGAGCCGCGAGGTGATCGCCCAGCGGGCCCGGCTCACCTCCGAGCAACTGACCCACATCGCGAATGAAGACAGCTTGAACTCGCGCCTGATGCTCTACCGCAACACTTGGCGCATGGCGATGGACAAGCCATGGTTTGGCTGGGGTCTGGAGAGCTACGCCTCCGTTTTCTCGATTTTCAACACCCAGCGGACGGCTGAATTGCAGTGGTGGAGAGTCTATTACGCCGAGGCCCACAATGACTGGCTGCAATCATTCGCGGAAGTTGGATTTATCGGCACCGGATTGCTCGGGCTGCTGCTTGGTCTGCCATTGGCCAGCATATCCTGGCGACGCGTTGAGTCTTCGATTCCGCGCTACCTGCTGGCGGGCAACCTGGTAATTCTGCTTTATGCGTGGGTTGAATTCCCCTTTGCCAACCCCGCGGTCATGCTCTCATTTTTCCTGACCTTCTACTGTGCCCTCCGTTACGCCGCGCTCGAGCTTTCAAGGAGTGCTTCGATCAAGTAAACCTGCCATGGCCCCAACCGTCCCCCTATCCGTTCTGATTCCCGTGAAGAACGAAGCCGCGAATCTTACGGCCTGTCTCGCCTCCGTCGCGTGGTGCGATGATATCGTGGTGGTCGATTCCGGCAGTACTGATGGCACCCGGGAGATAGCGCTCGCGGCCGGCGCCCGCGTAATCAACTTCAACTGGGACGGACATTTCCCCAAGAAAAAGAACTGGGCGTTGGCCAAGGTGGAGTGGAAGAACGACTGGATCTTCATCATTGATGCCGATGAACGAGCCACGCCCGACCTGGCCGCCGCGATGCAAGCGGCTCTCACCCAGTCCACCTATCAGGGATATTATGTAAACCGCCGTTTTTGGTTCCTGGATGGCTGGCTGAATCATTGCGGTTACTACCCCAGCTGGAACCTTCGTTTTTTTCGTCATCGGCTCGGACGGTACGAGAAACTGGCTGATTCCGCCGGCACGGGGTCGGGCGACAATGAAGTGCACGAGCATATCCAGCTCGACGGCTCCGCCGGATATCTGACGGGCGAGATGGAGCATTATGCCTTTCCCGACATCACCACCTGGGTGGAGAAGCACAACCGCTACAGCAACTGGGAGGCGCGCCTCCAGATCGAGGCTCAATCGGGCCGCCAAGCCAGCCAGGGCGAGATTGACGCTGGTCTCGCCCGTAAGCGCTGGCTCCGCCGGCTCGCGTGGTCGCTGCCCTTTCGGCCGGCCCTGCGCTTTTTCTACCACTTCTTTTGGCGCGCTGGTTTCCTGGATGGCTATCGCGGATATGTTTTCTGCCGCCTGATGGCCTGGTATGAATTCCTGAGCGCGGCCAAGGCCCGTGAACTGCGGCGCAAGCGTTAGGATCGCTGGCCCCCGGCGCGCATGGGCCGCCGCAGCAACAGCTCCCGGCCCTGAACCAAATCCCTCTTGTCGCCTCCCCGCATAATCTTTGTCAACCGCGTCTATTGGCCCAGCCAAGCCGCGACCGCACAATTGCTCACCGACCTGGCGGAGGGACTGGCCGCTCGGGGCTGGGTGGT
>JBAXWQ010000263.1:0-4488 GCA_037128315.1 Opitutia bacterium
GGCCGCCGCGCCCCGCACCGCGCTTGTCATCGTCACGATCACCAACGTCGGCGTCGTCGGGCTCCTCGCGTTCATACGCCACGTCTTCTTCTTCCGCTCCGATGCCGAGCGCCTGGGCTGGCAGACCGACCGGCCCGACTGGATCTTCGAAGTCGGCTTCGCCAATCTTGCCTTCAGCCTCATGGGCTTCCTGGCGGGCCTCGGCGCGCGGGACCCGACCGCCCCGGCCATCGTTCTTCTCGGGTACTCTCTCTACCTCTTCCAAGCGGCCATGCTGCATCTCTATCGCTACTTCACCGACCCGAAGCGCTCGCGCGCCCGGCTGTGGCGCAGCGTCAGCGACCCACTGACCGCCAGGTCGTCCTCGTGGAAGAATTGCTCGGGCCCGGCCCGGTGCGACCACTCGACGGCCCCGCGCTGCCAGAGCCGCTTGGGCACCAGGGCCCCGGTGGATTCCGCCGTCACCCGCTGCCGGTCCAGGCTGGTGGCGCTGGCCTCGAATTTGTTGCGGTCCCGCGCCGAGGGACGGGTGGTGATGAAATTCTGGATGCCCCCCGGCGCCGCCCGGCCCAGCACCGGCACGAGCGGCCCCTGGATCACGATGGTCTTCTCGATGTTCAGTGTCTCCAGGATGCCCATCTGCGTAAACCCATTGCGCAGCACCGGCGTGGGAAAGCCGCGCAAGTTCAGGCGCTCCTCCCCGGCGGCGGCGGCGGCCGGCGAGGTGCTGCTGATGGCGGCCAGTTCCGCCGAAACGTCCCCGCTCAGGCGCTCCTCCAGGCCGAGATCCACGGCCGTCAGGTCGTTCGCAAAGGGTGAGCTACGCATGTCCTCCTCCACTCCACCCATCCCCGTGGGATCGTAGAACTCGTCATCGGCGTGCTCATTGACGGAAAATTTAGGCAGCGCCATGGTCCGGTCGTCAGCCGGCGGAGGCAACGTTTGCGCGGCACCCCTCGTCCCTCCCACCAAAATCAACAGGCCAAGCCCGGTCAGGCATCTGACCAGATCACGAAAACGCCAAGGGGAAGGTTGCGAGGACAAGCAGCATGAAATTAATCGCCGGGCCGGCGCAGGTCAGCAACGAATTCACGCCGCAGTCATGTTGGGCCTAGCGCGGCGGCGCCGGGGTGTGTTGGCTGTCGCCAAAGCTCCCGCTAAAGCGCCGGAGTATAAAATTCATGGTCGCAGCGGATCCCAGCCATCCGCCCCGCCCAACACTTTCTCCGGCGTGAGCGCCGCCGCCGCCTCGGCGCTGATTGGCTTCGCCCACGGCACGCGGGTGGCCGGACTGGCGCCGGGTCCGGTGCTGCCGAATTCAGCGTAGAAGGTGGTCTGTTCCGCCGCGGGCTTGTTCCAGTTGTGCCAGCCTTTCGCGCGAACGGTGGCCGACATTTCTGTTCGAAGGAATATCGTCCGGGCAAATTCCCGCCACGGCCGGCCGAGATAGGTTTTCACGCCGTCGGCTCCGGTGATGCTGCAATCAGCAAACACGAGACCGTGGGACTGACCCCTGGGCGTGGAGGCGGCCGTGATGTAGCCGTCTTTCACGACATGCAGGTGGCAGCGGTTGAAGTAGCTGGTGGCGGCACCGAAGATAAAGTCGACGCTGCCCTCGATGGTGCAGTCCTCGAAGTAATGGCGGCCGCGATTGACCAGAATGGTGTCCTGCCAGCCGAGGAAGCGGCACCGGCGGAAGACCAACTGGTCTCCATCGGCGCGCAACGCCAAGGCCTGGGCCACGGGTGGGCCGTCCGGCCGCGGGCCGGGCTCGCCGGCGGAATTGGCCAGGGTGAGGTTTTCCCAGATCATGCCGTCGCCGTCGATCTGCACCGTCGGGGTGCGAAAGGTGCCGATCGGTTTGCCGTCCTCCCCGGGCAGGTTGGCATGGAGCCCGTAGGTGATGATGGTGGTGGCCGCATCTTCGCCCCGGACGTGGATCCGGCCTCGCTCCCGCTGCACATAGATGCGTTCGTGATAGGTGCCCGGCCGGACCAGAATGACCCAGCGCGTCGCAGCCGAGTCGGTGCTGAGCGGGGCCTGGCTGATCGCCTCCTGGAGCGACGTGTACTGCCCGGTGCCGTCGGCGGCGACGATGGCGTCAGGGGAGGCAGAGGCTACGGCAAAAGCAAAGCTGAACAGGAGCAGCGCCGTAGCGACAGGCGTCCCTGCCTGTCGTTTCCGCATGCCCGACAGGCAGGGACGCCTGTCGCTACAAAGATTCAGCCTCATGGCAGTTTGTTTTTCGTCCGCCAGCGGGGATAATCTTTGCCCAGCAATTTGGCCGGCCAGTCGCCGAGGTAGCCGTAGCCGGTGCGGCGTTCGCGCTCGATTTCGTTGTAGTCGTAATGGACGACCTTGTCCCGGCCCATAAAGAGCGGCCGGTCCGTGCCCAGCTCGTAAAACCGGGCCCAGAGCGCCGGCGCGGCCGGATCGGCAACGGCATGGCGGTCCTTCTTGCCGTCCCCCCCGGGGGCGTTGTCGATTCGGAGGCCGGTAATCTTGACTGATTCGAGCCACCGGACGGCGCCTTCGACGGCTGCGACGATGTCGGGGCCGGGGCTTTCCACTCCCATCAGGAACTTGATAATCCCGACGCTCTCGTCTGCGGTCAGGGTCGGCGGCTCGAAGTTGCGGGCCCAAGCCGGAGCGAAAGTTGCCTCGTCGTGCTGCGCGCACCAGGCCGTGAGTACGCCATTTTGTTTCACCTGCGTGCGCAAAATGCAGGCGAGGCCCTTCGCCACGGCGCTGGCCGCCCGGGCGCGGCGGGCGGCATCGACAAAGGCATAGGGAGGCTGGGCCGTCGCCGTCAGACGCAACACCGTGAGGACATTGACCATCGCGTTGTCGTTATACGTGATGTGGGTGTAGTAGCCCTTGATCAGCGGGAAAAACTGCGGCCAGCCCCCGGAGGGATATTGCGCGGCCAACAGATAATCCAATCCCCGCTCGACCCCGGCACGGCAAGAGGCGGCACCCGTCGCGGTAAACACCCGGGCCAGAAAATCCAGCTGGGTCGTCGTGGCCCCGTTGTCGATGGTGGGGGCGCGATGATCCGCCTGGTCGTTCGCGAGGAATTCAGCCGAGGGCGGCGACGTCATGTCGGTGTTCTTCGGCCAGCCCCCGGACGCGGTCTGGTACTGAAGAATGCTGGCGGCAATGCCGCTCGCCTCCGCCCCGGCGTACCAGGCCGCCGGCTGATCGTTGATGTCCGACCAGCGCACCGCGGCTGATGCCAGCCCTGCCGTCACCAGCCACACCGCCACAAGGCTCAGCGTGCGGTGCGTCATGGTCAGCTGGACTTGAGCTCGATCATCTTGAACTTGGGCGCCAGCCCATGCATGACGACCCAGGCCGTCAGATAGGCGGAGCCGCAGACGATGAAGAGGATGCCGTAGCCGAGCTCCGTCTTGCCCAGCGCGGTGAAGTGGGCCAGCAGCAGGCCGGCGGCCCGGGCGATCAAGATGCCCCCGAGGGCGCCGGCCATGCCGCCGATGCCGGTCACCGAGGCGACCGCCTTCTTGGGAAACATGTCCGAAACCGTCGTGAAGATGTTGGCCGACCACGCCTGGTGGGCGGAACAGGCGATCGCGATCGTGGCCACGGCCAGCCAGGTGTTGATCGCGCCCAGCCGCGAGGCGAGGAGCACCGTCAGCGGCAGGAGCGCGAAGATGAACATGGCCAGCTTGCGCGCCTTGCTGGGGTCCATGCCGCCATTGATGAACTTCTTCGGCAACCAGCCGCCAAAGATCGAGCCGCCCGTGGCCACCGTGTAAACCACCGCCACCGCGAACGGCCAGCTGATCACGCCGGGGACCGTGGCCTTGTCGCCGGTGAAGTCCGGATGGGCGGCGAGGTAGGCGGAGACTTTGCGCGCGTTTTCGCCGCCGAGGAACGACGGCAGCCAGAACATGAAGAACCACCAGATCGGATCGGTGAGGAACTTTCCAAGTACAAAGGCCCAGGTCTGCCGGTAGCCGAGCAACTGCCGGCCGGTGATCCTCACCCCGCCCTCGTCGGCTTTCTCCGCCGCCTGCTCGTCCCGGTCGCTGTGGATCAGGTCGTATTCCGCCTGCGAGAGCTGGCCGTTCTTCAGTTTCTCCGCCGGTGAGGCATACATCCTGTACCAGAAGACAAGCCACAGCAGGCCGATGGCGCCGGTCAAGATGAAGGCCCACTCCCAGCCCCACCAGGCGGCGATGTAGGGCACGGTCATGGGCGCGACGATGGCGCCGACATTGGCGCCGGAATTGTAGAGCCCGGTCGCAAACGCCCGCTCCTTCTTCGGGAACCACTCGGCGATGGTCTTGTTGGCCGCGGGAAAATTGCCGGCCTCGGCCAGGCCGAGCGCCGCCCGCCAGAAGCCGAAGCTCCAGGTGTGGTGGCCGAAGGCATGGCCGATCGCCGCGAGACTCCAGCCGATGAGCGAGTAGGCGTAGCCGGCCTTGGTGCCAACCCAGTCGATCAGGCGGCCCGCCGCCAGCATGC
>JBAXWQ010000264.1:0-4450 GCA_037128315.1 Opitutia bacterium
GGTGCGCAGCTTCTCCACCATGGTCAGGGTGGACTCACCTTCCAGGGATGCGATCGTCCGACCCAGCGTCTGGCCGAGGCTTCTCACCTCCGCTTGCAGGAGCTTGAGCTGATCGAGGGTTTTTGGCGAGGCAGCCATGGGCGTGGGATTACGCAGGTATTATGCCGAGAAGAAAGCGAATTTGGTCGAACCGCGCTGGACTCAACGCCACTCATGCCGCGGATAGCGCCGGGACAGCTCGGCCTTCACCTTCGGATACTGCTCCCGCCAGAAGTTGCTGAGGTCGTCGGTCACCTGGATGGGGCGCTGGTTGGGTGCGAGCACCTCAATCTTCACCGGCACGCGGCCATGGCCGAGGGTGAAGGTTGAACTCACACCGTAGAGCTCCTGGATGCGGGCGCTCAGCACGGGCGGGCCATCCTTCGTGTAGGTTAGCCGCGCCTTGCGGCCGTTGGCCATCTCGATGCGCTCGGGCAAATAGACGTCAAGCACGGCCAGCTGCTCCGCCAGCAGCCAGTCGCGCAGCACGGGCATGACGGGCTTGTCCTTCAGCTCCCGGGCCCCGTAGCTACCATAGCAGATCTGCTCGATCAGTGTCGCCCGGTCGGCGTCCGTGATCGGATTCACTTCCAATTCCGGCCACCACTTGGCCAAACAGTTGACCCGGATGATCCACTGTTCGACCGCCTCGTTCCATTCCGTGAGCTCGATCCGGCCGGCCGCCACCTCGCGGGCCAGCAGCACAGCCGCCTCGCCTTCCGGCGGTTCCTCGGCGGTCTGCTTGGATTCGAGCACCAGATCGCGGAAGCGCCGCTCCTTGCGGGCCAGCACGCGTTTGGCGGTCTCGTCGTAGAGTACGCCGCCCGCATCCTGAAAATCGGCCGGGAAAATCTCCTTTAGCCAGGCCTCCTCCACTGCCGTGCACAGGTTGAGCAGCACATTCACTTCGCCGCGGCTCTCAATCTCGGTAATTTCCGCAGCGACGAGCAACGGAGCCTGATCGATGCAGCTCTCGCGGGCCAGCACGCCGCGGCGTTTGTGCACGAGTTCGCAGCGCAGCGTCCCGCCGTCCAGCCGCCGGGCCAGATGGTCGCTGAACCCGACCAGCACGCATTTGCGGACGGCGACGCCGTCGATGCGCTTCTCCGCCACATCGAGGCCCTCGTCTTGCGCGATCTCGAGAAACTGCTGAAACAGCGGCCCCACCTGCCGGACACCTTGCACATGGATGCCAAGGCGACGGCAGGCATCCTGATTGTAGCCCGCCTTGTCGGCATAGCGCCACGCCCGCATCAGCAGAAAGAAATCCGACTCGTGCTCCTCGCCGAAGAGTTCCTCGCGGGCCTCGACTGTACGCTTGTCCACGTTGCGCAGCAGAAAGTTTCGTCCCTGGGTCAGCGCCGCCATCAACGCCACCGAGCGCACGCAGCCATAGTCCTGGGCCGCCAGAAACATCCGGGCATAACGCGGGTGCATCGGGAAACGGAGCATGCGCCGGCCGATGTCGGTGATTCTTTTCAATGGAGGCGGGGTGCCCTCACCCCGCTTGTCATCTGGCTCGCGGGGTGAGGGCACCCCGCCTCCAGATATCGCACCCAAATCCTCCAGAAGCATCTCCGCCCGCTCCAACGCCTTCGGCTCCGGCTTCTCCAGCCAAGGGAAGTTGGCGATGTCATCGATCCCCGCCGCCTTGAGCGTCAGCACCACCTCCGCGAGGTCGAGCCGCTTGACCTCCGGCAGTTCCTGCAGCGGCCGCTGCGCGTGCTCGCGTTCCGTCCACAGCCGCACGCATACCCCCGGCGCCGTGCGACCCGCCCGGCCGGCCCGCTGGTCGGACGAGGCGACACTGATTTTCTCGATCAGCAGCGTGTTGATCCCCCGGTGCGGATCGTATCGCGCCACCCGGGCCAAACCGCAGTCCACCACGGCCGTGACACCGTCAATGGTGAGCGAAGTTTCCGCCACGTTGGTCGAAACGATGATCTTGCGCGCGTCGTAGCGCGCCACGGCCCTGTCCTGCTGCTCAGGCGGCAACTCTCCGTGCAACGGATAGCACAGAAAGCCCCGCAAGGCGTGCGAGCCCTGCACGTCCTGCACCGTCCGGCTAATCTCGAAAGCCCCCGGCATGAAGACCAGAATATCGCCGGTGCTCTGCGCCGCGATGCGCTCGCATTCGCGGGTGGCAACCACCCAGACCGGATCGTGCTCAAAATCCACCGACTTGGGCAGGTACTCGATTGCGACCGGAAAGGTCCGCCCTTGGGAAGTCAGCACATCGCACGGCGCCAGGTAGGTCTTCAGCAGCGCTGCGTCCAGCGTGGCTGACATGACGATGATCTTAAGATCGGGCCGCGTGCTCTGCTGAATCTGCAAGGCACGGGCCAGGCTGATGTCGCCGTAAAGATGCCGCTCGTGAAACTCGTCGAAGATGATGGCGCTAATCCCGCGCAGGGACTGGTCGAACGACATCTGTCGGAGCAGAATGCCCTCCGTCACGAACCGGATGCGCGTCGCCTTCGAGATCCGCGAATCGAGCCGGATCTGGTAGCCGACCACGTCACCCAGCTTGGTGCCGACCTCTTCCGCCACGCGCTTGGCCAGCATGCGAGCCGCCAGCCGGCGCGGCTGGAGTACGACGACCTCGCCCGAGCCGAGCAACCCGTGATTCAGTAGCATCTGCGGCACCTGGGTCGACTTGCCCGAACCGGTCGGTGCCTGGACAATCAGCCGTCCCTGCCCCTTCACGGCCGCGATCAGGCGGTTCTCAAGCTCGTAGATGGGCAATTCGCGAGGCGACATGGACCCTTACCTAAAAGCCCCGGCCGGCCGAGTGGCAAGGGCGGCGTTGGTGAAGCGCGCCCAAGGCCCGACCGCAAAACTCGGGACGACTCGCTGGCCTTACTGCTTCACCAAGGCCACCAGCTTGGTTTGCGCCTCCTTGATCAGGCCGGTGACTTCCTCGCGGTAAGCATCGGCATTGGCGATGGTGACGGTGAAGGCGAACTGCATGTCCGCGCCGCCGCCAAGACCGAGCATGCCCTTGCCCTTCTTGGTGGAGGAGATTTCGAAAAAGTCAGTGCCACCGGCCAGGGGCTCGGCCAGCGTCACGACCACGTCACCATCCTTGGCGGGGGCGACCTTGACGCGCGCGATGGTCTGCCATTTGGCATTTCCATTCGGCGTGCGGAAGGCGATGCGCGTCTGGTCGGCCTTGATGCCGACCTGCGCAAATGCCGTGCCCTTGTGCTGGTTGTACCGGGTGAAGCGCCCGCCGATGCTCGCCGTCGTCGACCCAAGGGTGACGAGGTAAGTGGCCTTGACGACGTGGGCGTTCAGCTCCTTGGCGAGGGCGACCTCCAGCCCGGGCAGTTCGTAGATCGTGCCGATGGAGGTCAGGGAGGGCCCACCCGGGGTCGAACTGCCCATCCCCATGGCGGAGACCCAGCCCTTGATCCGGATGCCGTTGTTGGACGGCGCGCTGAACGAACCGGTCTCAGAGTTGTAGGGCAGATAGGGTTTCAATCCGCTAGCGCCGACCAGCATGGTGTCGCCGTCGCGGTTCAGGAATTTCGAAAAATTCGCGATGCCGGCCAGCTTGACGATCTTCTGGTAGGCAGGGCTGGCGACCACAGTGGCCTCAGGAATGACTTCAAACCCGCTGGCCGCCAGATCGGCCTGCAACTGCTTATAGATCTCGTCGGTGATCGCGGCCAGGAGTTTGAGATCCATGTCCGGCATCTGGATCAGCGAAGACGTGTCGCTCTTGTGGGCCAGCAGGCCGTTGGTCGACGTTTTGTCGCCAACGGAGGCTTGGAAGGAAACCATCACGTTGGTGATGGCCACGCGCTTGGTCGCGGAAAGGCCGGCGGCCGAGCTGTCGGTAAAGACCGCTGAAGCCGCCCTCGCTGGCGCGGCCGTGGCACCAAGGAGCAAGGTGAGGGCGACAAGCAGCGGCAGGCGGCGAATCGGGCGTTGCAGTGAACCGGACCGGGAGACGGGCGTGAACATAGGGGTTGGGATAGGTCGGCTGGGGATTTCCGTGCGGCGGAGGCAGACAGCAGTTCCTTCGCATGGCAAGATATTGACACCGCGACTCAAGACTTTGCTACTGCCCACCCGGACTCACCGTACCAGCCATCGCTAAATCGACGCAGCCTTGCGCACAGACGGAATAAGCAGCAGGGAAAAAATGAAGTGGCAAATGCCCAAGCCGGCAGGCTGCTGTCAATTCTGTCTTTCTCCCCGGGTTGTGAATAACCCGCGAGCAACGCGGTAGGCACATGTTATTCACCAGATCCGGCCGGTGAATAAATTGAGAGGAAGAACGCCGTGACTTTGCCCGCGGGATTCGCACTTTCTCGATTGTTCCTTGATAGAACAGTCGCAGTGCGGCGGCATGAAAAACCCGCTGAGAGCGCGACTGGGATAATCCCGGGCAACCGGGGAAAGG
>JBAXWQ010000265.1:0-4435 GCA_037128315.1 Opitutia bacterium
TCCTCGATGCCGGCGTTCACCTCGGTCACCAGACCAAGCGTTGGAACCCGCGCTCCAAGCCCTACGTTTTCGACCATCGCCAGGGCATCACGATCATCGATCTCGAGAAGACCCACGCGAATCTCCAGAAGGCGTGCACCTTCGTCGAGCAGCTCGTCGCCGGCGGCGGCGATGTCCTCCTGGTCGGCACCAAGCGCCAGGCGCAGGAACTCATCAAGGAAGCGGCGGCCGCGACCAACATGCCCTACGTCACCAACCGCTGGATGGGTGGCACGCTGACCAATTTCGAGACGATCAAGAAGTCGCTCGTGAAGTTCAAGAAGTACCAGGCGATGGACACCAACGGCGAGCTGGCCAAGTTTTCCTCCAAGGAAGAGTCCGCCATCCGCCGCGAGATGGCCCGCATGGCCCGCAACTTTGACGGCATCGCCAACATCACCGGCCTGCCGGGCGCGATGTTTGTCATCGACACCGACTACGAGGAAATCGCCGTGGCCGAGGCCAAGCGCATGAACATCCCGTCGATCGGCCTGGTCGACACCAATTCCGACCCGACGCAGCTGACCCACCCGATCCCGGGCAACGACGACGCGACGAAGTCGGTCCGCATCATCATCGACACGATTGTCGAGGCCATCACCCAGGGTCTGGCGCATCGCGAGACGCGCCGCACGGCCCAGGCCGATGCCAAGGCCGCCGCCAATGTCGCCGCCGCCTCGGGCGACGAGATCGACCTGGATAAGGTCGTGATCCCAGCCAACCTGAAGGGCCTCATTGAGGAAGAGAAGCCCGTCGTCGCCCCGCGCAAGCGGACCAGCCGCGCCGGCGCCAGCAAGGGCGCCGTCAGCACCGACGAAGTCTAATCCAACCCGTTTAACCCTTATGTCCGCTGTTACAGCTAGCATGGTCGCGGAACTCCGCGAAAAAACCGGCGCCGGCTTGCTTGATTGCAAGAAGGCCCTCGATGAAGCCCAGGGCAACCAGGAGCAGGCGCAGACCATTCTGCGCAAGAAGCTCGGCGGCAAGATCGACAAACTCTCCAGCCGGGCCACGAAGGAAGGCCTGGTCGAGTCCTACATCCACGTCGGCGGCAAGGTCGGCGTGCTGGTCGAGGTCAACTGCGAGACGGACTTCGTGGCCAAGACGGATGACTTCAAGTCGTTCTGCCGCGACCTCTGCCTCCAGATTGCTGCGGCGAACCCGAGCTATGTGCGCCGTGAGGAAGTGCCCGAGGCCGACCTGGCCAAGGAGCGCGACATCGCCTCCGCCTCGCTGGCCGGCAAGCCGGCGGCCGCCGTGCAGAAGATTGTCGAGGGCAAGCTCGACAAGTACTACTCGCAGGTCTGCCTGCTCGACCAGCCGTTCGTCAAGAACCCGGAGAAGATGATCAAGGAGATCCTCACGGAGAAGGTCGGCAAGCTCGGCGAGAACATGGTGATCCGCCGCTTCACCCGCTACCAGCTCGGCGCGTAGGCGCGCCTCGTTGAACCGCTTCCAAGGCGCCCGGCAACGGGCGCCTTTCTTATTTCACCACGCATAGCCCCGATTGAAACTTACCCAAAGAAGTTGCCACTCTTGTCATCGCGAGGTGCGCATAGCGCGCCGTGGCGATCCAGCCCCCCGACAAGCTCTGGGCCTTGAGCCTGTCGAAACGGCTGGATTGCTTCGTCGTTACACTCCTCGCAATGACAGTCGGAATGTAACTTCATTGGGTAAGCCTCAGTAAGACTTCACTCATGCGATCACGCACTGCGGCATGCCAGAAGTGATAAAATTTCAATCGGCCGGATCTTTATTAGTGCCCATTAGTGTGTATTAGTGGTTTCCCTTCATGAAAGTCACCCGTGGTCAGATCATCGCCCGAGGCCTGGCCTGCCGTTGTCCCAACTGCGGCGGGCGCGTGCTCTTCAAGCCGGGCACCCTGTTCGAACTGAACCCGGCCTGCCCCGACTGCGGGCTGCGATTCGAGAAGGATGACGGCTTCTATCTCGGGGCGATGTCCCTGAACTACGGGGTCACGCTGGTGGTCTGCCTCGTGCCGTTGGCCCTGCTCTGGTACCAGGGGGTGCTCAGCGACCGCTGGGCCGGCGGGCTGGCGATCGGCTGCTCGCTGGTGGTGCCGGCCCTGCTGTACCGCGCGTCCCGCAGCTGGCAGCTGATGCTTTATTATTCCTTCTTTCCCCACCACTTGCCCTTGAACCGAAGGGAATTGGGGGCCGAGGACGAAAACGTCTGAGTTTTGTCGGGAGGGGATTGGTAGGGGCCGTTGCCCTCAACGGCCTTCGGTCGGGGAGGCGGTTGAGGGCAACCGCCCCTACCGCCAATCCACGGCCCCATGAGGTTGGCCTGATGAATTGTCACGGCCAAGATTGGCGGCGGTGAGCGCCAACTTTCGGCTTCCGTTTTCAGGCGCGCAGCCTACGTTCGCGCCCTCATTGCCCTCCAGCGCATCGGCGCCGGAGGGTGATCACGGAGAGGTGGCAGAGTGGTCTATCGCGCCGCACTCGAAATGCGGTGAACCGCAAGGTTCCGGGGGTTCGAATCCCTCCCTCTCCGCCATTCCGGCGCAGCCGGAATGGCGGCGGATCGCACCGCGATCCGGCAGACGCGGAGCGGATGCAAGAGGGGTCTACACCAAAGTTTTGGGAGGGGCATGATCCATCGCCACGAATTTGTCACTTAAGCAGCGGGATGAGAAGTTGCAGAGCACTCTATCCGGATTAGGCTGACTCCTCTGACGATAAACCCCATGAAAAACTTCCGCGAACTCTACTGCGCGCGGTACGGTCTCGCCCCGGGGCAATATGAGACCCACATCCTCTGGCGCGCACTGCACTGGCGCGGCCGGCTGTTTTTCTGGGTGCCGGGCCTGCGGCGGACCTTCTATAAGCCCGATTACGAGTATGTCCGCGGGGTGGGCGCGCTGAGCAGCCGGCGTGGTTTTCACAATGAGTCGACGGAGTTTCACTACCATCCGGGCAATCGCGTCTTCCTTCGCCGGGTGTTCCTGATGCGGGTATCAAGCCGGCGGTTGCAGGCTCTCTTCGAGCGCGAGATCAGCCATACGGTGACGATTCCGCCGTTTTGAGGGGGGCCAGGCGGCCGGATTTTCAGCCTAGCGGCGGCAGAGGCGAACAGACGCCTCATACCAATGTCCCAAGAAAAATAGACCATTGGTAGGGGCCGTTGCCCTCAACGGCCCTTCGCGCGTATCAGGCGATTGAGGGCAATCGCCCCTACCTGATGACCCGTGGCCAAAGTCTGGATTATTTGGGACGTTGGTATCAGCCATTGTTGGTGCCGGGGTTGGGCCCGGGTCCGCCTCTGGTAGGGCGGGCACTCCGTTGCCCGCCGCGGCGCGGACGGAAGTCCGCGCCCTACCTCATACCGATTCCAGCAGCTTGTAGAGTCGGGCGACCATCCGCCTTCGCCAAGGCTACGGCGGACAAGTCGGGGTCAGACCGTTTCGAGAAGTTTATACAGGCGGGCGACCATGGGCGTCGCGTCCTCGAGCATGCCGGCGGAGATGAGGGCGTTGTCGAGGATCTGCTCGGCGACAAGCTTGGCCTTGTCCGGCGAGGTGGTATGCGTCTCAAAGAGGCGCTTCATCACCGCGGCGCGCGGGTTGATCTCGAGGTTCACCTTCTGCGGCAGGTCCGCGCCGTCCTTGTTCATGGCCTTCATCATCCGGCGCATGTGGGCGGACATGAACTTGTCGGCGTTGATCGCGAGGGCGGGGGAGTCGACGAGGCGGTCGCTGGCCTTCACCTCGGCGACGCGGTCGCCGAGCGACTCCTTGAGCCAGGTGGTGAGCTGCTTGGTGTCGGCCTCGCTGAGGGCGCCGTCGGCCTTGGGCAGGTCGGAGAGTTTCACGTCGCCATGATCGGCGGCGATGAGCTTCTTGCCGTCGAACTCGCGGACATTGTTCATCACGTATTCGTCGACGGGCTCATAGCAGAACAGCACCTCGAGGTTGCGGGCCTTGAAGGCCTCGAGGTAGGGTCCGCTTTCAATGGTCGTGCGATTGGCGCCGACGAGGTAATAAATTTCCTTCTGGTCGGCGCCCATGCGCGAGACGTAGTCCGCCAGCGAGGTGCTCTTCGTCTTGTCCGTCAGCGAGGACTCGAAGCGGAGCAGTTTCACCAGCTGGTCCTTGTGGGTGAAGTCGAGCGCGGCGCCTTCCTTGAGGAAAATGCCAAAATTGGCGTAGAACTTGATGTAGGATTCGGGACGCTGGGTGGCCTCCTCATCGAGGAACTTCAGGAAGCGCTTCGTGATGACCTTGCTCAGCTTCTCGATGAGTGCCTTGTCCTGCATGGTCTCGCGCGAGATGTTCAGCGGTAGGTCCTCGCTATCGACCACGCCCTTGAGGAAGCGGAGCCACTCGGGCAGCAGGTCCTTCGGCGCGGCGTCGATGAGCACCTTGCGGCAGTAG
>JBAXWQ010000266.1:0-4409 GCA_037128315.1 Opitutia bacterium
GTGGCGTAATTCCACGAGTTTACGTAACTGCGGAAGGAACGCCTCTCGCTCACCCTGCCCGCGGAAAAAACCCCGCTCTACGAGCTGCTTAAGGATTCTTACGACCGGGGCGCCCTTCAGCCCTATGTGACGTATCTCAAGCCGGTGACCTTCTACCTCGTCTCCTCCTTTTTGGTGGCCATTTTTGTCATGCTCGGCGGCTTGAAGGCCTCGGCGGTGGTGGACGGGCTGCAGGCCTGCCTGGTGATCATCATCTCGGTGATTTTGATCCCATTCGGCCTGCACCAGATCGGCGGCCTGGGCGCCCTGCACGAAAAAGTGCCGGACGTGATGTTCAACCTCTTCGGCGGCGGCGGGGCGAGTGAGTACACCTGGTACTCAATCGCGGCCCTGTTGCTCGTGCAGTTTGTCGGCATCGTGGGCTCGCAGGCGGGCATGACGATCGCGGGTTCGGCGAAAAACGAAATGGCCGCCCGGCTCGGCGCCGTGTCCGGCGGCTTCAGCAAGCGCTTCGTCACCATCGCCTGGGCGTTCAGCGGCCTGATCGCTATCGCCCTGTTCGGGCCGAACCTGTCCGACCCCGATCAGGTCTGGGGCCTGCTGACCCGCTCGCTCCTGCCGGTTGGCCTGATTGGCGTCATGATCATCGGCATTTTGGGCGGCAAGCTCGCGCTGCTCGGCGCGCAGTCGGTGGTATTGTCGGGCCTGGTGGTGAAGAACCTCTACGAACCGCTCTTCCCCGGGAAAAACGAGCAACACTACATGTTTGTCGCCCGCTTCACCGTGCCGGTGGTGCTGCTCCTCGGCATCGCGGTCGGACTCTACCTGAACAGCGTGATTGCCCTGCTGAAATTTGCCATCGTGCTGCTCGTGATCTGGGGCGTGCCGATCACCTTCATTTATCTCTGGCGCCGGCTGACCGAGACGGCGGTCCGGTTCCAGGTGCTGGCCACGGTGGTGCTGGTCGCAGTCATCCCGTGGAGCGTGCCGGCCATTCCCTCCCTGGCTCGGTCCGCGGAACTCACCCGGATGACCCGGCAGCAGGTCGTGACCGAGACCCTCCCGGCGGTGGCCGCGGATGTCGCGGACGGACTGGCCAAGTCGGTGGGACAGCTGATCGCGCGGAAGCATGTGATCGAGCCGGTCTCGATCTATTTCGAGGAGGGCGTCGTGCGCCTCGACCCCAAGGACCTGAACTCGCCCCGCACGGGCAAGGGCCTGTTCCGCATCGAGGTCTGGCTGCTGGCGGTGCTGGGCGTGGATGTCGCCGGGTTTAATCCGGCCCAGCTGCTCATGACGCGCTACGTGGTTGATGCGGCGCTGCCGATCCTGATGCTCATCGTCGTCAGCCTGCTGACGAAGCCAACCGACCCGGTGCGGGTGGCCCGGTTCTACGTCCGCATGAAGACCCCGGTCGCGGCGACCTTGGACGAGGATGCCCAGGAGGTGGAGGCCAGCTACGCCAACCCGATGCGCTACGACCACCTGAAGCTCTTTCCAAAATCCCAGTGGGAATTCACGAAGTGGGACCGGATGGACACGCTCGGCTTCCTCGGCTGCTGCGGCCTGGTCGGCTTCATTCTGGTTTTCTTCAAGGCCGTGCTGATGCTTGGCGGTTGAGTCCGTTCGAGTGTATTGCCGACTACTGGGCGCGGACGAAATCTATCGCGAACGGCTGGCCGGGCGACAACTCGAGGACGCCGTCCAACGCGGCCGCCGGCGCGGCGAAGCCGGCGCGCACCAGGCTGGCGGTGTGCAGGAGAATCCGGATTTTCTTGTCGGTGCGGGTGATCGGCTCAACCCGGAGCGACGCGGTGCGGCCGTCGGCGGACACGGTGAGCGCGAGTGTCACGGTGCCGGCGGCGGTGTGCCAGCCATCGAGACGGTTGACGGCGCCGGGCCTCAGCCACTCAGCCGGCACACTGCCCAGCAGGTGCAGCGTGTTCTCCCGTTCGTAGGCGAGCATGGCCCCGGTGAGGTGGGCGAACATGGCGGAGGCGAAGCAGTGCGGTTGGTCGCCCGCCAGCTTGAGCGGCGCGCCGATGAGGGATTGCTCCTCCACCCAGGTGCCAAAGGGAGACGCGTGGTTCGCCGCGGCGTAAAGCATGTCCGCGGCCTTGGCGTCGTGCCCGAGGACCAGGTGCTGGAAGGCGATGAACAGGCCCATGCCGGCCCAGTTGCCGCCGGGCATCCAGCCCAAGCTGACGGGCAGCCCCTGCTTCTCGACTGACTCGGTCAGGGCCAGGGTGCCGGTCACCAGCTCGTGGCTGGAGGGCAGCCAGCCTTCGCCGTTGAGATGGGCGTCGAACACGGCCCATTGGGTGAGCTGGGGAATCGGGTCCTCGCCCTTGAAGCCGACCCGCACCGGCAGATAGAGGTTGCCGTGGGCATCGTGCCGCTGGTCCCGGGCGCGGTTCCGGTTGAAGGCGGCGAGAAAATCGTCGGCGAGCGTCTGGATCTCCGCGGCCTCGCGGTCGTGTCCAAGGGCGCGGGCGGTGCGGACGGTGGCGTTCAAGCCGGTAATGGTGCAATAGACGGAAGAATACTCGGCGCCGATGTCGATGATCCCGCCGTCGCTGAAGCCGGGCGGCAGCATGCCGAAATAGGCGGCGTCGGGGTGGGCCAGGGTCTGCTCGCGCAGGCCGCGGATACCCTGCACGCCGCGAAGGATCTGTGGCCAGTGGGTGCGGGCATAGTCCCAGTTGCCGGAGATCTGGGCGTCACGTTCCACGCCCCACAGCACCTCGGCGGTCGTGCGGAATATTTTCTGCGGATGAAGTTCGTCGATGATGCCGGCGGCGTTCTGGTGGGCGAAGAGCGCGTCGAAGGTCTGCCGCCCGATCGCGGAATCGCCGAGCATGGCGGCGAGGTTGGTGACATACACGACGTCGCCGGCCCAGAGTCCGCGGTAGAGGGAGAAGCTGGAGTTGAACTGGGACTGGCCGTTGATGTTCTCGCGGGCCTGATAAAGCGTGCGCAACGAAGCGTCGACGAAGGCCTGGACCGCCGGGTCGGCCACCGTGATGCGGCCATACGGGATGGCGATCTTCGCCCAGCCTTCGCGCGCCAGCGCAAGGGCCGAGGGAAAGGAGCGGGCCCGGGCCTGTTCCACCTCGGCGATTGTGACCGCGCCGGAGAACACATAGGCGAGCACTTCCGTGGTGCCGGCGGCGAATTCCAGCCGCCAGCCGGTGTCGGTTGCTTCCGCCTTGGCCGCGCGGGGCAAGGTCAGGACGAACGGGATGCCGTCGTCAGTGACGAGGCCCTCGGCATTGGTGGCGAGGTGGCGGCCGGTCTTGAGGTTCAGCACCGGTTGGACCGCACCCGAATATATCGCATGGATGAGGTCCGTGCGCGGCGGCTCGCGGCGGACTTCCGTGCCGCAGGCGATGCGCAGCTCAGCGCGATCCGGCGCGGCGGTCGAACCGGCCATGAGTTCCGCCCGCGTGAGGCGCAGGCCGGCGGGATAAACCGCGATGGTGGCCAAAGTGGTGTTCGGGTCATGGCCCTGCGGGGCGATGATGGTGATGTCGATCCAGCCGTTACGGTCGGCGTCGACGGCGTCGAATAAAAACACCTGCGGTTGGTTGAGCGGGGCATTAAGCGCCAGGTCGAGCTGGAGCGGCGCGGCGCCCTCCACCTGCATGTCCGCGATGCGGTCGCCGAGGCGAAGCTTATAGCTCTCGCAGTAGCCGAGCATGACGCGCTTGGCCGCGCCGGGCTCGACGCGGAAACGGTAGCGCAAGGGGCGGTTGACGCCCCAGGCGACATTGCGGAACTCCGGCGAGACATTCGCGGCCGGCTTGGCCCAGCCGAGGGCGCCGGTGATGCCGTCAAGACGCTCCCAGGCCCCGGCGCGGCCGTTGGAGACGGCGGGAGAAGCCGGCGGCAGCGCGAAAGTCGTGATCTCGAGGGCCGCGGTGCCGCGCGTCAGGGTGGTGCGGAAGAAGGGTTGCCGCGGTGTGTCGACCCACTCCTGGCGCCCGGGCTTGAACGGTTCGCCGGCGGCCGTGGCCTCGACCACCGTGGACGGCTGCACGTAGGGCCCGGGGCCGAAGTCGTAGAGCAGGGCGCCCCGCTCATCGGCCATCGGCTTGTGCCAGTCGTCCGGCACGCCCAGGGGCAGGTGCCAGGTCGGGATGCCGTAGCGGAGATCGACGACACGGGCGGGAGGGGCGGCGTGCACCGCAACGACCAGCAAGCAGGCGGCGAGCAGGTTGCTGCCGGTCCGGGAAAGAGGGGAGGCCATGCCCCGAGAATCAACACGGCGGGGTGCAGCACAAATTGAATGTTGATGAAAATTACCCGCGCTGAGACGGGATCATGCCCTTGAATGTAGGGTCGCCGCTGGTCGGCGGACCGTTCCGCGAGCGAACGACGGCACGGCGACAAGCGCCGGCCCTACACCC
>JBAXWQ010000267.1:0-4407 GCA_037128315.1 Opitutia bacterium
GCGGCAGGGTCGCGTTGTCCGCGGGGCGAAACTGGACTGGATACAGCGGCTCGTCAGGTTCCAGGTCATCATGGGGTGCGCTGGTGGCTGCCAGCACATCCCGGCGCGACCGGGTGCAGGGGAAAATCATGCCGCTCGCGTGCAGCCGGGCCAAGGCCTGGCGGTACAGGGGTAAACGGGAGCTCTGCGTGATCATGGGCTCCACCCAATGCAGACCCAACCAATGCATATCCTCGATCATGGCGGTCACGAATTCCGGCCGGCAGCGGTCTCGGTCGAGATCGTCATTGCGCAACAAAAGACTGCCGCCGGCGGCCCGGGCCCGTTCCTGTGCTGTCCAGAAAGTCCGCGCATGGCCGAGATGGAGGAGCCCGGTCGGCGAGGGGGCGAGCCGGCCACAATATACTGCGGAAAGGGAGGACACGGATGACACCCAGCCTAAATTCCGCGGAGGGATTGGCCACAAAAAGAGAAAAAATCACAAAATAGGCGATCCAGCCAAACCAGAGCCCCGAAATTTAGTGCTGATTAGTGTGAATTAGTGGTCTCAAACTCAGGCATGCAAAAGTATTTGTGCGTCTATTGCGCCTCCAGCGACCGGGTGGGCCCCAAATATGCCGGGGTCGCAACAGAGCTGGGCAAAGAAATGGCGCAAAGGCAGTGGGCGCTGGTTTATGGCGGTGGCAAGACCGGCCTCATGGGTGCGGTGGCCCGTGGCGTCAAGGCAGGCGGCGGTCACGTCATCGGGGTCATCCCGGAGTTCATGAAGCTCCGGGAACTGGAGTTTACCGAGGCGGACGAGCTCATCTCAGTGCTGACCATGCGGGAAAGGAAGATGCTGATGGAGACCCGGGCTGACGCCTTCGTGGCCCTGCCGGGCGGCTGGGGTACACTCGAGGAGTTGCTGGAGATACTCACGCTGGCGCACCTCGAGGTGCTGCACAAACCCGTCATCATCCTCAATCAGGACGGCTATTATGACGACCTGCTGCGACTTTTCGACCGGATCGTGGCAGAGAAATTCATGCACGACACGATCCGCGTCAAATACGCGGTCGCCCGGACCGTGGCCGAGGTCTTCCCTCTGCTGGACAACTGGAGCTACCAGCCGGGCGACGCGAAGTGGTTTCAGACGCGGTAGGGGGCCGTTGCCGTCAACGGCCAGACGCGGGGCCAGCGATCCTACTGATAGAGTTTGATCAGATCCTCGGTGCGGATCCAACCGGATTGGCCGCCGGCAAAATTGAGCTTGGTCCAACCGAGGAAAGTTTTTTCGACGACGGCGATGGAGCCGGCGGAAAGCGGCGCGGTCTTTTGGGTGGTGTCTGCTTCCGTTGGGATGCTGCGCAACAAGGTGGGCTTCCACACGAGAGCGGACTGTGGATCAGCGAGGGGGCCGTAGGTATGCAGGCTCAGGGTCGCCGCGGCGGCCAGCAGCACCGCCAGCAGACTGGTGGTCAGGGCAACCGGCCGGGCCCAGGAGCCGATCCACTTGTAACCTTGGAGCAGGAGCAAAATCAGGGCGGCCGCCAGCAGCAGGGCGGCCGCGAGCAGGAGCATTTGCCATTCACCGGGCGAGGCCATGCGGGCCAGCTTGGAGCGGCCGGCGCCACGGACCAGATCGACGAGTTCGCTCGGGGCGAGGCCGGAGCGTTGCAAGCCGAGGGCCAGGTCCCAACGCGTGGTGGCCGAGCGGGCGTTGAGCAGAAAGGCACTGGTCCAGTGAGCGGTGGCCTCGGCCCAACGATCCTGCTGCCCCAAGGCCAGGCCCAGATTGTGGCGAGCGGTCCAATCGGCCGGTGTGGCGGCGAGGGTCTTGCGCCAGGCCGCTTCGGCGGAGGCAAAGTCACCTCGCTTATAGGTGTCATTAGCCACCTCGGCCCGGGCGGTGACGGGCAGGAGTATGAAGGCGAGCGTGAAGAGGAACGGCAGCAGATTGCGGGCGAGAAAGAGCGAGAAGACCGGCCAGCCGGGTACGCGGACCTCCTGGGCGGCGGTTTCGGCCCGGCCCAGCCAGTCCTTGGGCAGGGTGTTGTCACGACTATGCAGCGTGCGATCGGCTTCCGACCAAAGGGCGGCCCAGGTCGCGGCGACGGGCTGTTCGCGAGCGGTCACACAGGCCTGCAGCAGGGGTGTGCCCGGCGCTGCATGCGGCACTTCCCAGAGTTTGGCCGTCTCGGACTGCCAAACTCTGAGTTGAGGGTTGAGAGTTGAGGGTTGAGAGATGGATCTGAGCTCGGCTAGGGCGGCGAGCAGTTTGGCTTTGGCGGCCCGGCGCAGGCGCTGCGGGTCGTTTTGCCTTGAGCGCACGATGGCCAGGACCAACCAGACGGACAATACGCAGAGGGCCGAGGAGAGGAGACCGATCACGGCCAGCGTGCGGTTGGACCACGGGACCAGACCAGAATGCGGTTCGCTGATCGGGTCACGCGGGAGATTCTCCGGAGGCACCGGAGGGGTGGCGGTGGGCAATACCGGCCCGGTGGGGGCGGCCGGGGCAGTTGAATTAAGCGAAAACTGCACTGGCGCACCGGTCCCGACACTGTTCGGCGCAGCGGGTGCGCCCGCGGTGATGGTCACGGTCACCGGATCACTGCTGACCGTTTTGTAGCTGCCCGACTTGGTGTCGAAATAGGTGAAGCGGGCGGGTTTGAGCTGATAGGTGCCGGCACGGGTGGGCACCAGCACGACATCCTCGCTGAGGGTGCCTTCAAAAAGCGCGCCGTCCTTCATGGTGCGCCGGGACTTGGGCTGCACGACTTGGAACTCATTGGAGACTTCACGCTGCGGCAGGCCGGTGATGTCCGGCCAGTTGCCGGTGCCACTGAGTTCGATCGTCCAGGTGACAGGTTCCCCAATGGCGGCGGCGGTCGGAATAACCTTGGAGGTGAAGGTGAACTCGCCGACGGCCCCTGAAAAATCCGCCGGCCCGGCCGGGAGCGGCTGGATGGTCAGGTTCAGCGCATTGGACTGAAGGGCGCGCTGTTCAACTGTCGCCTGTGAAAAGAGTCCGAAGCCGGTGGTGCCCACCATCAGATTTACCATTTGGTTGGCGGGCTTGAGCGTGATGGTGCCGGACTGCTTGGCATAGGCCCGGGTGGTTTGCATCGAAACTACCCGCCGCTCGCCGCGAATCAGCGTCTCGCTGGGGTCGGGCTTGCTCCAGTCCTCTGCGATCAGCGGGGCCGCCGGCCAGTCGACATTCGTGGCCAGGGAGTGGAAATAGCGGCGCACGACGTTCAGGTTGTAGGTCACCGTAAACACTTCACCGGCCCAGAAAGTGGACCTCGGGGTGGTGATCCGGGCGGTCGCGACATCATCGAGGGCCGGACCGCTGCCGGCATTGCCCACGGTGGCATCGCCTACCGTGAAGGTGGCGGCGGGGACGCGCAGGGAGCCCTTGTCCGTCGTCACGGCGAACTCCGGAATGACCACATTGGCGCGTTTGGTGGGCCGTACCGGGAAGGAGAGGGAATAGCGGGTCGTCACATGGAAGTTGACCATGCTGGTTTCACTGCTCTGCGAGGGCTGGCCGATGACCAGGCCATCGATCTTGGGCAGGCGTGGGTCGCCGTCGGGCTCGCAATTTTCAAAGGTCAGGCTGATTTGCGACACCTGGTTGAAGCCCAGCTGGCCGCCAGGGGGATCCCAGCGCACGGCTTGGCCGCGGGCGGGGAGGACCGTGAGGGCGGCGAGAGTAAGAAAGGAAAAGATGACGAAAATGCGGCGCATACGGTTTACCAATCCTTGGCGGTGGGTTTGGGCTTTTGCTGCTGACCTTGCATGAGTTGTTGAAGTTTGGCGGGGGAGTCCTGATTGCGCACCTGGTCGAGCTTTTGGAGCGGCATCGCGAGCTCGGGGTCCTGGGACTGCTCCTCGGCTTTCTTGTCCTGCTGGCCCCCCACTTTTTGGTTGCCGGGTTGGGGCGGCGGCTGGGGCTTTTTCTCCTTCGGCTCCTTGGCCTTCTTCTCCTTCACCACCTTCTCCTTTGCAATTCCGCTTGCGGTCGGCTTCTTTCGCTCCATACCTGCATTTACTAACAACATCGCCGCATTAATATCAATATTATATTCTTTGCTACAGACCTCCAGCACTTCCTTCTGTGCCCTTTTTATTAGTTTTCTCATCTCTCTCTCTAATGTCGATGTGAGCATTTCACTTTCTATCATCATATTTGCGTTCATTCTTTTATTACTTTTTGGGTTATTACTTTTTACCTTTTTTACTTTTTTTATTTCAATTTTTTTACAACAACTTGACGTTTTTTGCAATTGCGCTTGCGGTCGCTAGTAGCCTACTACGTAGGCAAAGATAGGCGCGGCATTTAATTATATACTTATGTATTTTTATTTAATTATTTTAAACTGGTTTACTCTTTTATCAAAGTATATTTACTTCAAAATTATA
>JBAXWQ010000268.1:0-4399 GCA_037128315.1 Opitutia bacterium
TTGTCAAAACCGGTTTTCAACATGGTCCCACCCTCGCTTATTAAAATAGGTAAACCTGATGACATCCCAAACGAATGAAACCATAAACGCATAATGGAAAAAGGAAGCGGCTCTGAACCCTTTTTTTTATTGCCATGCCTCAGATAGCTGTACGAAGTTCTGTAGCCGCCCATCGGACCTGGTGGTAGGTCCCAAATCTGTTGGGACCTGAATTGAAAATGTCCCAGTCGGAGCTGGGACCTACAAGTGGAGCTGGCACTATGCCGATCGCTTTCTGCGCGTTTGACGCCGGTAAACCTGTGCATATTTATCGACGACACTTGCCGCACTGGCGGCAGAATGGTGTCCAGTCCTGGTTTCCGTTTGACACTTTTTTGTTTTGGTTCTCTCAAACAATTCAATGGATTTCCTGATGGAGTTGGGGGAACTCGCTGCGCTCGTTCCCTGGTGCCGGCGTTGCTCCGAGGAGCCCGTCCCCCGTCAGGGGGTGCCCCACAGGGGCAAGGGCGGAGCGGAGCGACGCCGGCAAAACTGGTTTCCTGTTTTTTATGCCGCTTGTCGGTGCACCTCCGCCGGAAAGCGATAATTCAAACTCAGGTGGGGACGCCGGTAGTTGTACTGCCAGATGGCCTCCACGAACGCTTTTCTCGCCTGTTCCTTGGTGCGGAACACCGTGTCCAGTTCATACTCCTGCTTCAGGATGCCATTGACCCGCTCCGCCAGGGCATTCTCATAGCAGTGCGCCAGCTCAGTCATGCTGATGCCAAGGCCGGCTTCCTGG
Source organism: Opitutia bacterium (assembly GCA_037128315.1). Taxonomy (GTDB): domain Bacteria; phylum Verrucomicrobiota; class Verrucomicrobiia; order Opitutales; family Opitutaceae; genus Lacunisphaera. The sequence continues at coordinate 782 of JBAXWQ010000268.1, forward strand.
AGCCGCTCGACATAGAGATGACAGCAGTACTGGCAACCCCGGTCGGAATGGTGGATCGGGTATACCCCGGCAGCCAAATCCGCCAGCGCCGCATCCAAAGCGCGCAGGCAACCTTCGGCCTCCAGATTGTCGCCGAGATAACTCCCCACGATCTTGCGGGAATGCATGTCCGTGATCAGGGCGGCGTACATGAAACCTTCCTCGGTCCGGATATAGGTGATGTCACTGGCCCAGGCCTGATTCGGCGCGGTCGGCGTGAACCCCGCCACCTGGTTGGTAAAAACCGGCAAAGAATGGCGCGAGTACGTAGTCTTCGGCCGCGCCGCCGGTTTGGGTTCAACCAGCAAGTCGTGCTCGCGCAAGACGTCAAAAAAACGGTCCCGGCCGATTTCCACGCCGTTCTCCCGCAATTCCTGGCCGACCAGCTTGAACAGCTTACGGCCGCCAAGCCGCGGTTGCCGCTGCCGTTCCTGTCGCACCAAGTGGCCCACCAACCCGGCGTCAACCGTCTTTTTCTGCCGCCGTTTACGCTGGACGTAGTAGTTCTGGCTGCTCATCTGCGCCCGACGACATAATCCGGCGATCACACGCTCCTTTTTCATACAGGCTTCTCCGGCGGCGTGATGGACAGCTTCCCAACTTGTTTTTTTTTGAACTCGGTCACATCTTCATCGCCGTTTCGCTTGCACGATATGGCCAGATACGCACGTTCCAGACGCAGATCCAAATGTGCGTCCGCCAAAGCTTCCTTCAATCTGCGACACTCCGCCTTCAGCCGTTTCAACTCGTTACGTTCATCTGCAGTTTCCACGCGAACCACCTTATTCAGAAGATGAGATTTACCGTAATCACGAACCCACCGTGACACCGTCGTTGTCCCACGAATACCGTAGGCATTGGAAGCGGCATAACGTTTCAGCGATTATGTGCCGCGAAGCCGGCACGTAATCCTTGTTGAACGACCCGCTGCGGCAGGGCTTGGGGATTTATCCGGCGTCGCCTCCGTCAACTGACGTTACCGATACACCGCGGAGGCGTTGGATGCAAGCGCCGCGAGCGCCGCCGGGGCTCCGCCCGCCGCGGCAACCGGCATCAGACACCGGTGCAACGGGCTGTTTTCGGTGGCCGGGGCGCGAGGGAGCGTCACCGCGGCAGGAAGGCGGCGGTTAAGGCGCGAGATGACTGGAGTCAAGGATGAGTTCATGGCGGGGCACGCTCCCGGGGACCGAAGTAGAGGATGACCGCGAGCCGGGAAGAACCGCAGCAGCGACAGACCCGGAGCGGGCACCTTTCCGGCATGATCTCCCGCGGCAACGCCACCGCCAGCGCGGTGGCGACCGGCCGGCGGGACGCCAGCAGCACGAGGAGGTTGCGCAGATCGCCGCGTCGGGCCGGCGACCACAGGCCGCAGTAGCGGATGCGGTGGAATCCCGGCGGGGGCACGTGCTGGAGGCAGCGGCGCAGGAACTCCGGCGGGGTCACGGTCTGGTGCCGGACCCGGCCCGTGGTTGCGTCACGGCAGGCATACGAGACCGTTTCCGCGGTATGCTGCAGGATGCGGCTGTCGGAAATCGGCAGCCGGTGCAGGTACCGGCCGAAGTAATCGAGCACCTGCTGCGGACCGGTGAAACAGGGTTTGGCGTAGACCACCCAGCGTTGCGTGGGATCAAAGACGTCGTCGGGAAGGTCCGCGGCCGGCTTCGCCGCGTGGGCCAGCGCGGCGAAGCGCCCGCGGAACCGTTTCGCCAGGGCATGAACCGGGACGAGGAAGACCGGATTGGGGGCTTCGCGCCATTGCCGGTCCGGAGTGACGCCGCCGGCCGACACCAGCAGATGCACATGCGGATGCCAGCTGAGGGTGCGGCCCCAGGTGTGAAGCACGCTCAGCACGGCCGGGGTGGCGCCGAGCCACTGCGGGTCGGCGGCCAGATCCAGCAGGGCCTGGGCCGCGGCGCGCAGCAGGGCTCCGCCCAGAGCCGTCTGGTTCCGGCGCAGCGGTTCCCGCAGGGCGGCCGGCACGGTGAAGACCAGATGGAAGTATCGCGTCGGCAGCAGCTCGGTGCGGCGGGCCTCCAGCCAATCCGCCGTCTGCTCGCCGTGACACGAGGGGCAGGCGCGGCTGCGGCAGGAATGGTACACATACTCGCGGCTTCCGCAGTCCAGGCACGCCCGGAGGTGCCCGCCCATGGCCGGGGTGCGGCAGTTTCGGACCGCGTCGAGTGCCCGCCGATGCCAGAGCGGCATGGTGGCGCCGAAGCGGGTCAGGTACGCGTCGCCGTGCCGCCGGAAGATGTCGGCGATCTTCGGCATGTCCGCCGGTTTACAGGTCGCCCATGAGCCGGTCGATGGCGGCGGCCGCGCCGGTCATCACGGTCGGCGTCAGGTGGGTGTAGACCGCGGTGGTCTGCGGGCTCTTGTGGCCGAGGATCATCTGGATCACCCGCAGGTTGACGCCGGCCTCCAGCAGATGGGTCGCATAGGAGTGGCGCAGGGTGTGCACGCTGGCGGGCCGGGTGATCCCGCTCTCGGCCAGCGCCGCCTTCAGCGTCTTCTGCAGGCTGCTGGGCGGGATCGGCCGGAAAGTGATGGCGCTGGGAAACAGCCATTGGTCGCGCACCTGCCGCGGCATGCCCGGGCCTTTCAGCGGCGGCCGTCCGCTCCGCCACCATTCGCGGAGCCGCTCCAGCATGCGTTGCGGCAGGGGAATGCAACGGTCCCGGTTGCCTTTGCCGCCATGCACATGCAGCAGCATCCTGGCGCTGTCGATGTCGCGGACCCGCAACTGGGTCGTTTCATGGACGCGCAGGCCGCAGGCGTAAATCAAGGTCAGTGCCGTCTTGGCAGGTTCCTCGCGGACGGTCCCCAGCAGGCGCCGCACCTCCTCCCGGCTCAGGACGGACGGCAGGTGGAAACCGCGTCGGGGCGTGATCGTATCGAAGATCATCCCCTGCCGCCCCAGAGTCCGTTCGTAGAAGAAACGGATGCCGTTCAGATGCACCCGGACGGTGGAAGCCGCCTTCTTTTCTTCCACCAGATGCAGGAAATACTCGCGCAACTCCTCCGCGCTCAACTGGCCCGGGGGACGGTTGCCGCAGTGCTGGACCAGGGCGTTCATGGAGCCCAGGTACGATTCCTGAGTCCGCAGCGCCAGTCCCGCCAGTTTCATGTCCTCGATCATTCGCTCCGCCATCCGTTGCATATCGTGTCTCCTGATGGTGCGGTCACGGGCACACCTTGCACCCGGCCGTTGGCAGGGACGATAATGGTCTTCAGCGGGGAAAAACAAGGAGGCAATCGCGAGTCAAGGCGGGTTGCAGGATCGGAAAGGCTGCCGCAGCGCGGCTTCGTTCAACAACAACTATGTCGGCCACTTTCTATCTCGCGGACCACCTGTAATTTGAATGCCTCACTGTATCGAATTTCCTGTTTCATTAACACCTGCCCTTTCTCTGAACAAGTGTCAACCTATATCAGGACGGGACAGGAGGTATCCGTGATCATCACCTTCACCCCCGAGTGTGCGGGCTCCGCAAGCTAAAGGTGAAAGGATAGATGATCCTGCTCACGCCGCGCAGGGTTCGGGGAGAAAAGAGAACTATTGCCCCGGTGCCGGCGGCT
>JBAXWQ010000269.1:0-4358 GCA_037128315.1 Opitutia bacterium
AAGCCGTGCACCGTGTAACCTTGGGCGAGCAGGTGCTCGGTCAGGTAGGAGCCATCCTGGCCGGTGATGCCGGTGATGAGGGCAGACTTGGTCATGACTCAAGAGCATGCAGCATGCAATCGGGGGCAAGAAGCAAAAATTTCATAAAGTATATCGGCTGTTTTGCCTGGCCCGATCCGGCCGGCCACCCCGATCCACCCGTGAGCCGCGGTGGGACAGAAGATTGACCCCCGTTCCAAACTCAGGCATTCAACAGTTTCTGACCCAGTCCAGAACTATTCCCCATACATGACAGGCAACAGACCCAGCCACCCGCCTCCCCTTCCTGGTGGAATTAAACCCGTTATTTTGGCGGCCGATGATGACACCGTAACCCGTCGGGTGATTGCCACGAAACTCGAAAGGGAGGGCTACACGGTGCTCAGTTTCAGCAATGGCGAGGACCTGCTGGCCCAGGCACGGCAGAGCAAGCCGGCGCTCATCATTCTCGACCTGATGATGCCGGCCATGGACGGCTACAGTGCCCTGCGGGCGCTCCGGGCGGACCCGGCCCAAGCCGCGGTGCCGGTGCTGATGCTCTCCAGCAAAAACCAGGAAGACGACATCGTCAGCTGCCTCAAGGCCGGTGCCGCCGATTTTGTCGTCAAGCCTTTCAGTCCCCAGGAGCTCGTCGCCCGAGTGCGCAAGCTGATACCGCGGGCCAATGACACCCAATGATCAATAGACTGCTTCTGGCCTTGCTGCTCGTCGCCCCCCCCGCCGTCCATGCCGTCACCCCGGAGGAAGCCTTCAGTGCAAAAAAGTCCGGCGACTACCCTCGTGCCATCGCGCTCTATCAGGCCCTGCTCGCGCAGGAGCCGGCCAACCCCGAATATTATTTTCAACTGGGCACCGCGCAGGGCTGGGCCGGCCGGAATACCGACGCGCTGCTGACACTGGAGCGGGGTTTGGCCCTGGCCCCCGCCCACACCGACCTGCGCCTGGCCTACGGCCGGGTGCTGGCATGGTCGGGCAACTTGACCCGGGCGGAATCCGTCATTCAGGCCCTGGTGGCGGAACAACCGAAAAACCCCGGGGCCCGGGGCCTGCTGGGCGTCATTCAAGGATTGGAAAAGCATTATCCGGAGGCCATCGGCTCTCTCGAGCAAGGCCTCCAACTCGCCCCCTCCGACAGTGAACTGCGGCTAAACCTGGGCCGGGTGCTGGGCTGGTCCGGAAACTTCGGCCGGGCCGCGGAAGTCGTCGCCGCGCTGGTGGCCGAGCAACCGACCAATCTGGAGGCGCTCAATCTGCTCGGGCGCGTGCTCATCTGGCAGCATCGATTCGATGCGGCCGAGCAGACTTTCAACCAGGTTCTCGCCGTGGCCCCGAGCAACACCGATGCACTCCTCGGCCAGGGCGATGTCCAGAAATTCCAGGAACGCTACGATGACGCCCGCCGCTACTATGAGCAGGCCCAGCGGACCGATCCCGAATCGGCCAAGATCAAGCAGAGCCTGGCCAGCGTGCACCGGGCCGGTCGCTGGCGGCTCGATGCCGGCGGCGGCTACGCCACCTACACCGGGGATTCAGCGCAGAGCGACTGGCAGGGCTGGGATGCCGCCCTGCGCTACGCGCTGGATAAGCGGACCGGCGTCTCCCTCGCCGCCGCCTGGGCCCGCCGCTACCGCCTGACGGACGAACAATACACCCTCGGCCTTGATCGCCGGTTGACGGATGACGTGTTCGGCTATGCCCGGGCCAGTGTCACCCCCCAAGCGGATTTTTTCGCCCAGCAACAATACGCCGCCGGCGGGGAATGGCGGGTCCGCCCGGCCAGCGAGCGGCTGGCCGCCACCGTGCTGCTGGCCGATGTCCGCGCCGCCACCTATGCGCCCGGCACCGCCTACTCTTGCTGGCTCGGGGTCACCCAATACACCAAGCGCCGCGTGGCCGTGACCGCCCGGTATCTGATCAGCCGCAACCTCAACGAACACTGGACCAATGGCTGGCAGGTCAGGCTCGATGGCGAACCGACCGAACGCTGGCGCTGGCAGGTCGGCTATTCTGATAGCAAGGAGTCACTGTCCTCCACCATCGTCGACTATGTCCGGGAACTGCGCAATTGCGCGGTCTTCGCGGGAGTCTACCGGGAATTCACCCCGTCATTCGGCGTGCGCCTCGACCTCTCGCACGAGTGGTCGCCTGGAACCTACGGCCGCAACAACCTCCATGTGGGCCTTGTCACCCGCTTCTGAGGAGCTGCTGCTCCACTTCCTGATTCAGGGTTGCCTCTGGCTGACCGCCGGCTCGGTCGTGCTCTGGCTGGGCTGCTTCGGTTACCGCCTGCACCGCCTGCGGCTGATCCAACAGGACGAAGCCCTGGAGGAAAAACTGACCGGCCTGGTGCTGGAGGAGATTTCCGGTGAAATAGGCCCGAGCCGCCCCTTCACCCGCCTGCCCACCGGGCAGCGCCGCATCCTGCTGCGCGTGATCCAAAATCTCATCGCCCGGATCAAGGGCAGCGATCAGGCCAAATTGATCGCCCTGCTGCAGCGGGAGGGCTTCATGGACGCCGCCCTCCAGACCCTGGCCGCGGGCCGGGCCGATGAACGGCAGGCGGCCTGCGCGCTGCTGAGCTACCAGGCGGATCCCGCCGCAATCGCGGCCTTGCACCGGGCCCTCGGTGATCCCGACCTGGGCGTTCGGCTCACAGCCGCCCGCGCCCTCCTGCAGAAGGATCAAATCGCCTCCCTGGGCGAGCTGTTGACCAAGCTAAATTTGTGTCCGGATGATCCACCCCTGTTCTTGGCGGAAATTTTCACCCGGCTGCCCGCCCGGCTGCGGAACGAGGCGGCGCACCTGCTCGGTTCACCCATCGCGGACGAATGGAAGCGGATGCTGGCGATCGCCCTCGGGCGCAATCAGGTGCACGAGGCCTTCCCGGCGATCGCCGCGCTTTGCCAGTCGACGGTGCCGCGCGTGCGAGCGGCCGCCTGGGTCGCCTTGCGTGAAATGGGCGACCCGCTGGCCAGCCCGCTCCTCCTGGCCGCGTTGCATGATCCCAGCGCAACCGTCCGCCAGGCCGCCTGCCAGTTTGCGGGCGCCCACGGCGACCATGAATCGCTGGCCGCCCTGCGCCAGCTGCTGGCCGACCCCGACTGGTGGGTCCGCTTTGCCGCGGCCAGCGCCTTGTATGATTTCGGCGGCGAAGGCCGGCAGATGCTCGAACTTTACTGCATCACCGCCGATGACCTCGACGTGGGCCTCCAGGTGCTGCGGGAGCGCGACATGGAATACAAGTATGGAAGCTGACCCGATCCTGTCCGCGGTGTCCGCCGCCGCCCAAGGCCTGGGCTGGTTCATGCTGGCCTTTGCCACGCTGCACCACCTGAGCTACACGCTGCACACCGTGCTGGCCTTCAGCGAACTGCACCGGGCCCGGCGCCGGGAACGGCACACCCTGGACGAGTGGTTCTTTGGCTCCAAGTCCACCCCGGGCATCTCCCTGCTTGTGCCGGCCTACAACGAGGAGCTGACCGTCGTCGAAAACATCCGCTCGCTGCTGACGCTGCGCTACCCGCGCTTCGAGATCATCGTGGTCAACGACGGCTCCAAGGATGGCACGGCCCGCAGCCTCATCGAGGCGTTCCGGCTCGAGCGCATCGATCTGCGGCGGCCCCATCCGGCGCCCTGCCAGGAAATCCGCGGGATCTACCGGCAGCGCGATTACCCGAACCTGCTTTTCATCGACAAGGAAAACGGCGGCAAGTCCGACGCGCTCAACGCCGCCATGAACTACGCCCGCCACCCCCTGGTCTGCGGCGTCGACGCCGACTCCATTCTCGACCACCATTCGTTGCTCAAGGCCGTGCGGCCGTTCATCGAGCAGCCCGCCACGCTGATCGCCGTGGGCGGCACCATCCGCATCGCGAACGGCTGCGAGGTGCGCAACGGCCAGATCATCCGGGAGGGCACGCCCGGCGGACTGCTGCCCCTGTTCCAGGTGGTGGAATACCTGCGCGCCTTCCTGATCACCCGCCTGTCCTTCAGCCGCATGAATTCCGTGTCGATCATCTCGGGTGCCTTCGGACTCTTCAAGCGCAACGCCGTGCTGCAGGTCGGGGGTTACACGCTCGGCACGGTCGGGGAGGACATGGAATTGATCGTCAAACTCCATCGGCACTTCCGCAACCGCAACGAGCCCTACCACATCCTCTTTGTGCCGGACCCGGTGTGCTGGACCGAGGCCCCCGAGTCGCTGGCGGTCCTGCGGCGGCAGCGCACCCGCTGGCAGCGCGGGCTGTGCGAGGTCCTGTGGCTGCACCGCGATCTGCTGCTCCGGCCGCGCTTCGGCGGAATCGGGATGATCGGCTTCC
>JBAXWQ010000027.1:0-18753 GCA_037128315.1 Opitutia bacterium
ATGCCCCGGGGCCTCAGGTGTTGGGCGGACGCGCCAGGCCGATCCGGTAGAGGAATTTCTGAAAGGCGCTGGGCGGCTGCGGAATGAATTCCTCGGGCAGTTGGCTGGCATAGCCGTGGCGGATGGCGGCGCCAATGGGGGTGCCGCCATTGTAGTTGCGGATGGTCAGGGTGGCGCGGTTGAGGAACTCGCGCGGGATGTCGTTGAGATGTCCCTCGACGGCGGCCGCATGCAGCGGGGTGTCGCCGAAATCATTGCGGGAGATAAGCAGGTCAATGGTCAACCGGTCGGGTGGGATCTGGCCAATGTTGCCGGATTCGGCCGCGGCGTGGATGGGGGTGTAGCCCGATTTGCTGGACATCACCAGGTTGTCGTGGGTCAGGACCTCGGTGGGAATCTGATCGAGGTGACCGGCGATGGCGGCGGCGTGCAGGCAGGTGTCGTGGTTCGCCGTCTTGGTCAAAAGGGCCCCGGCCGTCAGGAACTCGCACGGCACTTGATCGAGGTGGCCGTTGAAGGCGGCGACGTGCAGGACGGTTTCGCCGCCGCTGTTGGTCTGCGCGAGCGTCTCCCGGGTGACATAGTGCGGGGGGAAGCGGTCGAGGGCGCCGGCTTCCGCGGCATCGTGCAAGGGGGTGTTGCCGTGATCGGTCTTGGTGGCGAGAATTTCCGCGGTGAGAAGTGCGGCCGGAATCTGGCTCAACGAGCCGCTGGCGGCGGCCTGATGCAGGACGGTATACCCGCTGTTGGTGCGGACCAGCAGATGCTCGCGGGTCAGCAGGGCGGGGGGGATCTGCTCGAGGAATCCACTCCGGGCCGCCAGATGCAGCGCCGTATAGCCTGCGTCGTTCTTGTGCAGCAGTTGCTCGACGGTCAGGCAGGCGGGCGGGAGCTGGCGCAGGGAGCCATACTTGGCGGCGAAATGCAGCGGGGTGTTCCCGGACGCGTTCGCCCGGGTGAGGTTTTCAATTGTCAGGGCCGCGGCCGGCAGCTGGGAGATAGTGCCGTCGCGGGCGGCGGCGTGAAAATCGATTTGGTCCATACCTGCTCATCAGACAAACGGCACCGGCGGGGCAGGCAAACTAAAATCAGTCGGGCCCGGACGGAGGCGCGGAAGATTTTTGTTTGCGTACCTTCGGGTGAGCACCAGCATTTTTTTCTGATGACTGAGATGAGCAAAGCGATCCCCCCGGCGGCTGCACCCTTGGGCGCGGTCCTGCTCATTGATGATGAACAGCCCTTGTTGTCGCTGTTTGCCGAGGCCCTGTCGCCGTTCTTCGAGGTCGCGATGGCCAACAGCACCCGCGAGGCAGGCTTCCTGATGCACAAGCGGCCGTTCAAGGTGGTGGTCTGCGACCACCTGATGCCGGGCGGCAACGGCCTGAGTTTCCTGGTGGATATTCGCGAGGAGTATCCCCACACCCAGCGCGTGCTGGTGACCGGTTACATGAAGCCCGAGATGCTGCTGCGCAGTGTCAACGAGGCCGCACTCTACCGCTACCTGCTCAAGCCGGTCTCGCTGCCGGAACTGGTCAAGACCGTGCAGGAAGCCGCCAAGTTGTACGACCAGTCGGTGGCGGCCGGCGGTCAATCGTAGCGGCGCCGCAGGTTGCTCGGCAACAGTCCGAGTTCCTCGCGATACTTGGCCACGGTGCGGCGGGCGATGCCCAGCCCCTTCGCCTGCAGCAAGCCGACAATATCCTGGTCACTCAGCGGCTTGCCGGGATCTTCCGCGGCGATGATGTCGGCGATCATTTCCTTCACGCTGGTGTTGGCCACGGCGGCGCCGGCCTCCGACTGGTAGCCGGAGGTGAAGAAATACTTCATCTCAAAGACGCCGTGCGGCGTCTTCATGAACTTGTTGGCGAGTGCGCGGCTGACCGTCGTCTCGTGCACCCCGATGATGTCGGCGATCTGGGACATGGTCAGGGGCTTCAGCTTGGCGACGCCCTCGGCAAAGAATTCTCCCTGGTGCTTGATGATTTCGCGCGTGATGCGCTCGATGGTGCGCTGGCGCTGCTCGATGGCGTTGATGATGAACTTGCCCGAGCGGAGCTTCTCGCGCAGGTAGTCGCCCTCCGCCTTGGTCAGCCGGCCCTTGGCGATGAGATCCTTGTAGGTGTTGCTCAGTCGCAGGCGGGGAATGTAGTCCTGGTTGAGGATGATCTTCCATTCGCTGCCGTCCTGCTCGACCGTCACATCGGCGATCACCACCCGGTTGGAGTCGTCTGCAAACCGCCGGCCGGGCGCCGGGTCCAGCGTGCCGATTTCCTCGATGGCGCCCTGGATGACCTCCGGGGCCAGGCCGGTTTTGCGGGCCAGGTCCGGGATGCGACGGCGCATGAGCAGTTCCAGATGGTCGCGGATGATGCGGGCGGCCACGGATTTTCCGCGGCCCTTTTGCCCGAGTTGGATGAGCAGGCAATCCGCCAGGCTTTCCGCGCCAATGCCGGCGGGGTCGAAGGTCTGCAGCAATTTGGCCGCTTCCTGCATGGTCGCGAGGGGCAGGTGGGCGAGCAGCGCGAGATCGGAAAGGGTGGCGGTCAGGTAGCCGCGATCATCCAGGCTGCCGACCAGGAAGCGCACGCCCTCCAGGGTGGTGGCCGGGCAGCCGGCGATTTCGGCCTGTTGCATCAGGTGCTGCTGGAGGGAGGTCTCGGTCGTCAGCGAATCATAGAAATGCTGCCGGCGTTCGTCCTCCTCACTGGTGGTCGGGCGCACGCCGCCGGTGTCGGACATGTGGTCCTTCCAGTCCTGACCGATCCTTTCCAGCATCTGGAAATCCTTGGAGAAATCCATCTCCTCCCGCGGGTCGTCGTTGGGCGTCGCCGCCTCATCGCCGCTGGTGGCTGATTTCTCGAGGCTGACATCCGCCATCGGCTGCTCCTCGAGCGTGGGGTTCGACTGGAGTTCCTCCTGGATCGCGGCGCGCAGATCGAGCGCGGCCACCTGCAGGATCTTCAGCGACTGCCGCATCTGCGGCGCCAGCACCAATTGCTGGGTCTGGCGCTGCTGGAAACCCTGATGGAGCCCGGGACCACTCATGCACGCAACGGTTTACCGCTGACTTTCGAGCGTGGAGACGCGGGGGAAGGGGGGTACCGGGGCGGCGATGGAACCGTTTTTACTGGAGGGGAAAACTTCGGCGAGGTAAACGGCGAGCTTTTCGTTGGTCGGGCCGTACCGATCGCTGTAGAGGTAAAGCTCCAGATCCGTGAGCATGGCAAAGGCGGATTGGTAACGCTTGTCCCGGTCACGCTGCAGCGACTTGTGGATGATGGCTTCCAGCTTGGGGTCGATATCGTCACGCAGGGTGGCAAAGTGGGGCACCGGCATGCTCAGGATGTTGCGGCGCGATTCCATCCGGCTGGCGCCGCGGAAGATGTTTTTGCCCAGCAAAATCTCGGTCATCACAATGCCGAGGGAAAACAGGTCGGAGCGGGCATCGGTGACGGCGTAGCTGGCGCCCTCGGGCGAGAGGTACTCGTCCTTGCCCGGAATCACCTTGCCTTCCTCATTGTACATCAGGTCCAGGGCCTTCGCGATGCCGAAGTCCGTGAGCTTCACGTCGCCCTCGATGGCGAGCATCACATTCTTGGGATTGACGTCGCGGTGCACAATGCCGAGCGGTCGCCCCTCCAGGTCCCGCTTGGCATGGGCGTAACTGAGGCCGCGGCAGACGCGCGAGGCGATGAAAACGGCCATATCCAGCGGCACCTTGCGGTTCAGCTCACTGTGGCGGTCGATGAACTGCTCGAGGTTCACGCCGCTGACGAATTCCATCGTCATAAAGTACTGTCCGCTGATCTGGCCGAGGTGGTAGGTCTGGACAATATTGGTGTGGATCAGATCGGCCACCAGCTTGGCTTCGCCAATGAAGTTCTTCTGGAACTCCGGGATGCTCGAGTATTCCTCGCGAATAAGTTTGATGGCGACTATTTTGCGGAAGTTGCCGGTGCCTTTCTGGACGGCTTCATAAACCAGGCCCATGCCGCCTTCCGCAAGTTTGCGGATCAGCTCGTATTCGAGTTCGCTGAAGATGTGCTTGAGGGAAGAGGACGCCACAAAGAGGAGAAAAACGCTGATTTTTATGCGTGGCAAGAGCGCAGCGCGTCATTTGCACGATTCCTGCTACAGACCCGGTTGACAGCCGGCGGATGCTTCCTAACTTCACGCCCATGCTGACCCTTACCACCCGCGCTGCCCGGCAGGTGCAGTCCATGCGGACTGCGCAAGGTGATCCCCTCAAGCAGTTGCGCGTCTTTGTCGAAAGCGGCGGCTGCTCGGGTTTCGAGTATGGCATGTCCTTTGATCTGCCCAAACCCGCGGACGAGGTTTTCGAGAGCGAAGGGGTCAAGATCCTGGTCGACCCCACGAGCCTGGCTTATCTCAACGGCACCAGCATCGATTTTGACGACGGTTTGCAGGGCAAGGGTTTCGAGCTTAAAAACCCCAATGCCCAGAGCACCTGTGGTTGCGGGAAGTCGTTTAATTGACCGGGCTGGCCAATTGATCTGCGGGCAGGGGCGGTTCCGCCGCGACCAAGGGGGCGTCGCGCCGGGTCTCCCCCGGTTTAAACCTGCGCCTCGTGCAGCGCAACTATGCCCAGGGTGAGGGGCGTCGCCGTGACTGAACTGAAACCGGCCCGGCGTATCTCCGCCGCCATGGCCTGGCGGTCGGGGAAATCCTCGATGGAGCCACCCAGATATTCATACGCGGACTGGTCGCCCGTGATCAGGCGGGCGATGGTTGGCAGAACCAGCTTGAGGTAGAGGTAATAGAAAGGACGGAACCAAAAATAGGGTTGCGAGAACTCCAGGACAAAGAGCCGGCCGCCGGGTTGCAGCACCCGGTGCATCTCGGCGAGGGCCTTCGCCCGGTCCGCCATGTTGCGGAGGCCGAAGGAAATGGTGATGGCCGCAAAGGAGGCGTCTGGCAGGGGCAGGGCCATGCCATCGCCGGGCTTGAACTCAATATGGCTCCAATGCGGATGGCGGGAGCGTTTTTTGACTGCTTCATCCAACATGGGCTGGCAGAAGTCCATGCCGGTGAGACGCACACCGGGCCGCAGGCCATCCGCCAGGGCAAAGGCAACATCTCCGCTCCCGGTGGCGAGATCCAGCACGGACGCGGCGTGGGAGTCATGAACGGCCCGGACCAGGCGCTGCCGCCACCAGAAATCCACCCCCCCGCTCAGCAGGTGATTGGCCCGATCATAGCGGCCCGCGATGCGGGCAAACATGGTGTTGATGGCCTTTGGGTCCGGCATTGGTAAAGTTACCTTTTGTGCGGCTTTGCGGTTGACGCAAGCACTGGGTAGTGAATTGTTTGTGGTTGTAACCTTAGAGGACAATAATTCTCAACCCCGCCTAGCTATGTCGACCAACCTCACCAAACGCGAGATCGTGCTGGAAATCTACGAGAAGACCGGTTTCCCGCAAAAGCAAATACAGGACACGGTTCAAATGACCTTGGATATCGTGATGGATGCCCTCGCGGCCGGACGCAATGTCGAGCTGCGCAATTTCGGCGTTCTCGAAGTGCAGGTGCGCAAGGCCCGTGTCGGACGCAATCCGAACAAGCCCGAGACCGAGGTCGTCATCCCCGAGCGCGCGGTCGTGAAATTCAAATCGGGCAAGATTCTCAAGCAGAAGATCAAGCAGCTCAGCCTCGACAAGTTGCGGGACAATCCGCCGCCTCCGGCCACGGCCTGAGCGGGCGTCTAGTCGCAGCGAGGCATGGCCGGCTTTCAGTCGCTTCCGGGCTTTCGGGATTTCTATCCGGAGGATTTTTCCCGTCGTCAGCACATCTTCCGTGCCTGGCGCCAGGCAGCCGGCTCCTACGGATTTCAGGAATACGATGCGCCGGTCTTGGAGCCCTTGGAACTCTACAAGGCCAAGTCGGGCGACGAGATCGAGGCTCAGCTCTTTAATTTCACCGACAAGGGCGGTCGCGAGGTCGCCCTGCGGCCGGAAATGACTCCGACGGTATGCCGCATGGTCGGCGCCCGGGCGGGGGCGCTGAAACGCCCCATCAAGTGGTTCAGCATCGCTGAATTCTACCGTTACGAACGCGCCCAGAAAGGCCGGCTGCGGGCCTTCAACCAGTTCAATGCCGACATCTTTGGTGAGCCGGGTCCCGAGGCCGAAATCGAGCTTATCGCCCTGCTGATCCAGTGCCTGGCCACCTTTGGCCTGTCGGCGGCGGATTTCACCATCCGACTCAGTGATCGTGACCTCTGGTTTTTCTATCTCGAGGCCCTGGGTTTCGACGAGGCCAAGTCCCGCTCCATCCTCTCCGCCATCGATCGTTACGAGAAAATGGGCGACGATGCGTTCAAGGGTTATGCCGAGGCGCATGGGGCCTTGCCGGAGGAACTGAAGGGCAAGGTGCTCGCCTTCCTGAAAATCAAGAGCCTGGCCGATTTGGAAGGAGCCCTTGCTCCCTTCGGCTCGGAAAAATTGGCGGCCCGCCTCGCCGACTGGCGCAAGGTCTTGCAGGGGCTCGCGGCCATGGGTCTGACGGAATACCTCGCAGTTGACCTATCCGTCGTGCGGGGGCTGGCCTATTACACGGGGTTTGTCTTCGAGGCCTTTGACCGAAAGGGCGATCTGCGGGCCCTCGCCGGTGGCGGGCGATACAATGATCTCATCAAGAAATTGGGCGGCCCGGACCTGCCGGCCGTCGGCTTTGCCATCGGCGATGTCACCACCGGCCTGCTGATCGAGCAGCGCGGCCTCACCCCGAATTTCATCAACGCTCCCGAGGTCTATGCCGTGATCGGTGGACCGAGCGAGCGGGTGGCGGCGTTCGCCGACATCCAGCAGCTGCGGGCCGCGGGGTTTCGGGTGGATTACCCGTTCAAGGAAGTGGCCTTTGGCAAACAATTCAAGGCCGCCGCCGAGTCGGGAGCAAAGCTGGCGCTGATCTATGGCACGGACGAACTGGCCAAGGGGGTCGTGAAGATCCGCGACCTGACCGATCGCACCGAGCAGGAAGTGCCGCGGGCCCAGGTGCTGGCGGTGGTGCGGGACTATTTGTCCGGCCCCTGAGGCCCGGCGTGTTTCATGCGGAAAATGCCGGAAATTGTCCTCAGTTTCGGTCGGATTTGCCTGCTGCTCATCGGCAGCTATGCGCTCTTCACGGTGGGCACGCATCTCATCTCCGGACGCCTGCTTTTTCCCCAGCCGCCGGTCATGTATGAGCTGACGGCCGATTATGTGCAGTTGACGGCCCCGGACGGGGTCAAGCTGGCCGCGCGTTACTGGCCCAATCCCGGGGCCAAATACACGCTGTTCTACTTGCATGGGAATTACGAGGACCTCGGCAGCATCGCGGAGTACATGCCCAGCTTCCTCAAGGCCGGCTATGCGGTCTTTGCCCTGGATTACCGCCATTATGGACGCAGCGGGGGAAATCCCACGGAGGCCAACACGATTGCTGATGTGAAACTCGCCTATGAATATCTGCGCACCCAACTGGGCGTCCCCGCCGAGCGGATCGTGATCTTCGGTTATTCACTGGGCGGGGGGCCGGGCCTGGAGCTGGCGTTGCACCAACCCGCCGCCGGCCTCGTGTTGCAGGGAGCGTTTGTCAGCGCCTACCGGGTGATGACCCGCCTGCCGCTGCTGCCGGGGGATAAATTCACCAACCTCGCCAAGATTCCCCGCGTGCGGATGCCGGTGCTGATCGTGCACGGCACGGAGGATGCGACCGTGCCTTTCTGGCATGGGGAGGCGCTTTACGCCGCGACCACGGCCCGGAAAATGAAATTATTCATCGCGGGCGGACAACACGGCGGCCTGGCCGATACGGCGGGACCACGTTATTGGGAAACGCTGAAGGCGTTTACCGACTCGCTCTGATTTTAGGGCAATGGGGAGTGGCCGCGTGCCCTCCCATCAGGCCAGATCGGCCGGACCGAAGGCACCGGGCAACAGGGCCTCCAGTGAAACATCGAGTTCCTCTCGGCCCTGGCAAAAGGAGATGACGCGGGCGGCCGGACCGAATTCATTGATGACCTGGCGGCAGGCGCCGCAGGGGGCCGTGGCGGTCTTGGTCGGCGTGTAGACCACGACGCAGCGAATCCGGCGTTCGCCGGCCGCAACGGCGCTGAAGATTGCCGTGCGCTCGGCGCAGTTGCACAGCCCGTAGGAGGCATTCTCCACATTGCAGCCGGAAAAAATCTTGCCCGACCCGGTCAGGACGGCCGCACCGACGCGGAACTTGGAATAGGGGGCATAAGCCCGCGCGGCGGCGGCCTTGGCGGCGGCCTTGAGCTTCTGGCGTTGGGTGGGGGTGGGCATTACAGTCCGAATTCCTGCTTCACCTCGGCAAATTTCTCAATGGCAAACGCGAGGTCGGCCCGGCTGTGGGCCGCGGAGACCTGCGTGCGGATGCGGGCGGCGCCCTGTGGCACGACGGGATAGAAGAAGCCGATGACATAGACGCCTTTCTCCAGCATGCGCGCGGCGACCTTCTGGGAGAGTGCGGCATCCCCGAGCATGACCGGCACAATGGGGTGCGTGCCCGGCCGGATGGTGAGTCCGGCTTTGCTCAGGCCGTCCCGAAAAAAACGGGTGTTGGTTTCCAGCTGATCGCGCAAGGCCGTCGAGGCGCTGAGCATCTCCAGGCACTTGATCGAGGCGGCCGCGATGCTGGGGGCGATCGTGTTCGAAAAGAGGTAGGGGCGGGAGCGCTGCCGGAGCAGGGCGATGATTTCCCGGCGGCCGCTGGTGTAGCCCCCGCAGGCGCCGCCGAGCGCCTTGCCCAGGGTGCCGGTGAACACATCGACCCGGCCCATCACACCGCAATGCTCGTGCGTGCCACGGCCGGTCTTGCCCATGAATCCCACCGCATGGCTGTCGTCCACCATGACCATGGCACCATACTTGTCCGCGAGAGCGCAGATGCCGGGGAGATTGGCGATATATCCGTCCATCGAAAACACCCCGTCGGTGGCGATCAGCTTGAAGCGGGCCTGCGCCGCGTCAGCTTCCTTCAGCCTGGCCTCGAGATCATCCAGGTTATTGTTCCGGTAGCGATAGCGCTGCGCCTTGCACAGCCGGACGCCGTCGATGATCGAGGCGTGGTTCAATTCGTCCGAGATGACCGCGTCCTCCGCCCCGAGCAGCGTTTCGAAGAGGCCGCCATTGGCGTCAAAGCAGGAGGAATAAAGGATGGTGTCCTCGGTGCCGAGGAAACGGGAGATCGCCGCCTCGAGATCCTTGTGGATCTGCTGTGTGCCGCAGATGAAACGCACCGAGGCGAGGCCATAGCCCCAGCGGTCCAGCGAAGCCTGGGCCGCGGCGATCAACTCCGGATTGTCGGCCAACCCGAGGTAATTGTTCGCACACATGTTCAGCACGGGCTGGCCGCCGGCCACCGCGATGTGCGCGGTTTGGTGGGTGGTGATGACCCGCTCGCGCTTGAGCAGGCCGGCGGCCTCGATCTCGCCGAGGGTTTTCTGAAGGTGGGCGGTGTAGGCGGGATTCATGGCAGTTTTTATTTAACCACTAATCTACACTAATTTCACCCTAATCCCTTGGACAAACTGTGGTCTATCCGAGAGACGAGCGGTTGATTAGTGATTCATTAGTGCGAATTAGTGGTTCACCGTTTGCTTGGCTTGCTCATTCCCAGCTTAGCACGATTTTCCCGCTCTTGCCGGCGCCCATCAACTCGAAGCCCTCCTGGAATTGCGCGACGGGAAAGCGGTGGGTGATGACGGGGGTGATGTCGAGGCCGCCCTGCACGAGTGCGGTCATCTTGTACCAGGTCTCAAACATTTCGCGGCCGTAAATGCCCTTCAGGTGCAGCATCTTGAAGACGATCTTGTTCCAGTCGACCGTGGCCTCGCCCGGATGGACGCCCAGCAGGGCGATCCGTCCCCCCATGATCATGTTGTCGATCATCTGATTCAAGGCGATCGGGCTGCCCGACATTTCCAGGCCCACATCGAAGCCCTCCGTCATGCCGAGTTCCTTGTGCCAGACATCGGTCAGGTTTTCTGTTGCGGTGTTCACCGCCCGGGTGGGGCCGAACTTGCGGGCCAGTTCGAGGCGGCCCTCGTTGATGTCCGTGATGACGACCTTGCGGGCGCCGGCGTGCTTGGCGACGGCGATGGCCATGCAGCCGATCGGGCCGGCGCCGGTGATGAGCACGTCCTCTCCGATGAGATCGAAGGAAAGAGCGGTGTGGACGGCGTTGCCCAGCGGGTCGAAGCAGGAGACCACATCGAGCGACAGCCCGGCGGGCACGCGCCAGACGTTGCTGGCCGGAATGGAAACGTAGTCGGCGAAGGCGCCATTGCGGTTGACGCCGACCCCAATGGTGTTCGGGCACAGGTGACGGCGGCCGGCCAGGCAATTGCGGCAGTGGCCGCAGACAATGTGGCCCTCGCCGGTCACGATCTGGCCCAGGGGAAAGCCCGTGACGCCGGCTCCGACCTCGGCGATGGTTCCGACGTATTCGTGGCCGATGACGAGCGGCGGCTTGATGGTGCGCGCGGCCCACTTGTCCCACTTGTTGATGTGCACATCGGTGCCACAGATCGAGGTCTTCATGATCTTGATCAGCACATCATTGACTCCGGGCACCGGCCGCGGGACCTCGGTCATGATGAGGCCGGGACCGGCGGTGGGTTTGACGATGGCGCGCATGGGGGTGGGGAGGTTGATTTGCGCCAGCCTAGCCAGCCGCGGTTCTGAAACAATCCCGAAGCGCTACCTCTTTCGGCTTATTCGACCCGGCGGGCGGCACCCGCCCCGCTCAGGCCGGATCAAGTGAGCGCCAGAGATACCAGCTGGCCACCGAGCGGTAAGGTTGCCAACGGCGGGCCTGCTTGAGGATGACCTCGGGCGTCGGGTCCAGGCGTTTGCGGTAAAGTTTTTTATAGGCGAGCCGGATGGCGAAATCTCCGGTCGGCATGACGTCCGGCCGGCCGAGATAAAAAATCAGCAGCATGTGCACCGTCCAGGGCCCGATGCCGCGCACGGCGGTGAGGCGCGCGACCAGCTCATCATCCGCCAGTTTTCGGGCCTCCCTGAGCGACGGCACGGTTCCCTCCAGGCATTTGGCCGCGAGGTCGCGCACGGCGAGCAGTTTGTTGCCCGACAAGCCTGCGCCGCGCAGGGCGGAGTCGGATGCCAGATTCAACGCTCCGGGGGTCGTCCCGCCGTGGCGGGCCAGTTCGACGAGCACGCGGCCATGGATGGTCGCGGCTGCCTTGCCGTGCAGTTGCTGGTAGACGATTGAACGCAGCAGGGCCTCGAACAGGCTGCCGGTTGGCTTTAGTTCCAAAGCGAAAGGTCCGATGCGATCGATCAGCCCGGCCAGCACCGGATCGCTGGCACGAAGATGGTCGAGGGCCGCCGCGGGCTTGAAGCGGAGTCTGGATTTCACGCTGTAGGAGGGGCTTTACGCCCCGATTCCTTAGGTCGGCGAGAGGATTTATCGGGGCGTAAAGCCCCTCCTACAGTCACGTTCATCATTCGGACAGGAGTTCAGCCCCTTCCAGGGCCAGGAGGCGGGTCTTGGTGCGCACGCCGCCCGGGGCGGAGAAGCCCGTCATCTTGTCCCCGGCGGACACGACCCGGTGGCACGGCACAATCAGCGGCCAGGGATTGGTGGCCAGGGCGACGCCGACCGCGCGGGCGGACTCGTGGCCCAAGGCCATGAGCTGGGCAATCTCCCCGTAGCTTTTTTTGTAGCCGGGCTTGATCGCCTGGGCCTGGAGATAGACGGCCCGCTGAAAGTCGCTCACGCGGGACCAGTCGAGGATGGTGCCGGAAAAATCCTGCAGCTGGCCCTCCAGGTGCAGCTGCACATTCCGGATGATGGCTTGCACCCACTCGGGTGGCGGCTCGGTCGCGGGCAGGCTCCGGGCCTTGTGGGCGAGATGCTGCTCGGCCAATTCCGCCGTGGCATCGGGCAGTTGAAACCCCGTCAGGCCGGTCTCGTTCCACGCCAGGCCGCAGGGTCCGAATTGGGTGGGGAAAAACACGTGGGGCATGGCACTAGAGATGGACGCGGAGATCACGGCCCGCAAGCCAGCAGCGACCGACCGGTTGCGCCAGAGCGTAAATCAGGCGTGATATTCGGACGCCGGTCGCGGCGTAATTGATCAATTCTCCCCAATGTAGCGGCGGAAGAACTCGTCGAAGCGCACCAGCCGGTCGAGCCGCTGCTTCGGTTCGCCGCTGCGGCTGAGTTCGTGGGTGGCGTGCGGGTAACGGGCGTATTCGACGGGCCGGCCGAGTTGCTTCAGGCTCTTGTAGAGCAGCTGGCTTTGGACGATGCCGGTCCGGAAATCCGTGTCGCCATGCTTGATGAGCAGCGGCGTGGTGATGTTTTCCACGTAGCTCAGCGGGGATTCCCGATCGAGGATGGGCCGGATGTCCTTCTGCCAGGGAAACCCGCCGAAATAGAGCGGCAGGAGGAACCAGGCATTGCCTTCGCCATAAAAGACCGAGAGGTCGTAGACCCCGCGGGCGGCGATGGCGGCCTTGAACCGGTGGTCATGACCCACAATCCACGCCGTCAGGTAGCCGCCGTAGGAACCGCCCGTGATCACCTGACGCTCCCGGTCGATGTAGGGTTCCTTGGCGGCAAAGTCGGCGGCGGCGAGCACGTCGGACATCGGGCCCATGCCCCAGTCGCGGAAATTGGCGCGTTGGAAGTCCCGGCCGTAGCCGCCGGAGCCGCGCGGGTTGCTGAAGACGATGGCGTAGCCCCGGGCGGCGAAGTACTGCATCTCATGCCAGGTGGTGGCCTCGCCGGAACCCCACATGGCGGACGGTCCGCCGTGGATGTTGACCAGCAGCGGATATTTTTTCGTGCGATCAAAATTGGCCGGCTTGATGGTCCAGAAATCGATCGTGAGCCCGTCCCGGTTGATCAGGCTGTGCGGCTCGTAGGCGCTGAGCTGCCGGTCTTTCAGCCAGCTGCTGTTGTGACGGGTGAGGGGCTGGGGGTTCTGGCCATCGCTCGGGCCGTGATAGAGCTCCCACGGATTGCCCGGGTGGGTGACGACCTGCACGAGCGTGCGGGCCGAGACATCAAATTCCCGGATGCCCCAGTCGGTGGCCGCGGTCAGGGTCTGGACCTTGGGATTCACCACCGGGACCCGGTACAGGGGAAAATGACCATGGCTGGCGGCGACAAAATAGATGGCCGCACTGTCCGGCGTCCACTTGAGGTTGGTGGCGGCGCGATCCAGCTGGGCGGTGAGCTGCTCGATCGTGCCGCCGCCGGCCGGGACGATTGCGACCATCGGCTGGTCGAAACTGTACTCGCCGCCGGTCGTCAGGGTGAAGGCGATCCATTGGCCGTCGGGGGATGGCAGGGGGTTCGCATAGTTGCAGCCGGTTTCAGCCAACAGCACCTTGGCCTGGCCGGTCGCCACCGTGATGCGATAAAGGCTGCTGACGCGTGAGCGGTCGGGATGCTCGGTCAGGTTGCGCGGCCCGGTGCAGACCAATTCCTGGCCATTCGCCAGCCACTCGGCATTGGCGAAGCCCTCATAGCCCCGGGTGATGGCCGTCGGTTCGGCGCCTTCACGGGCTTCGACCAAATAAAACTGGTTGAAGGTGGGTTCCAGCGTCAGGTCTCCTTCGGCCAGAAAATTCAGCCGGTCGGTGACGCGCGGATTGGCGTCGGCCTCGTCCTGCGCCAGCCATTCGCGCTTTTCCGACAGCGTGCCATCGGGCTGCGCGGCCGGGGCGGCTTGGTCTGATTTGCCTTTGGGGTTGGCCTTGCCGGCACTTTTCTTAAGACCCCAGTTGGCCGTGTCATTCGCCTTGCGACCGGGCCGCTCGGTGCTCCAGGCCGGAGCGTTGGCCAGCTGGGCCGAGTCCAGCGCATCGCGCACCTGCGCGGCGGTGAGCGAACTGGTGAAGAGGATGCTTTTGCCATCCGGTGACCAGCGGGGCTGGGTCGCGCCCGTCTCGATTTTGGTCAGCGGCAAGGCCTCGCCACCCGCCAGCGACAGGAGAAAAATCTGGGGCTTTTCCTTTTCCCCGCTGCGCACGAAGGCGATGCGGTCGCCTGACGGCGACCAGACCGGGGAGGAATTTCCGGCGGTGCCAAAAGTCAGCTGCCGCGGGGTGGTCCGGCCGTCCGTGGCGGCGAGCCACAGTTGCGTCCGGTAGACCCAGTCGTCCTTCGCGCCCGCTTTCACCGGCGTCTCGGCCGGCATGTCGGGCTTGGGCTCGATGGAGCGGACGATGTAGACGACCCACCAGCCGTCCGGCGACAGCGCGGGGGCCTCGACCTGCTTAAGGTTGAAGAGATCGGCCGCCGTGATGAGGGAGGGACCGGTGGCCTCGGCACTGCGGAGGACCGGGGCCAGCACCATGAGGGCCACCAGCAGGTAGAAAGAGGGTAGTCTTTGCATCGGGAATTACCGGCAGGTTGACGGGGGAGGGGAAGGCTGGTCGTGCCGGAGCCGGGGTGCAGGCGGAGGCATAAGCTTGGCATCCTGCGAAAACTCCTCTTTGTGTCCATTAAATCCCTGCCGCTTGGGATGCTTCACTTTTGTCGCCACCGGCTCACCTGCCGGTGGTTCGGTTGCCCGGCAGGCAGGGACGCCTGCCGCTACTTTTCCCATCCTTCACCCATGTCGCAGAACCGCTTTTACAACGCCTTTGACCTCCAGGAATGGGGCAGCAGCCGCAAGGCCGACTACCGGAGCCCGTTCCAGATTGACCGGGACCGCATCATTCACGCCCACGCCTTCCGCAAGCTGCAGTCCAAGACGCAGGTGTTTCTGTCGGGTGAATACGACTTTTATCGCACCCGGCTTACCCATTCGATGGAGGTGGCCCAGATCGGCCGCTCGATCTGTGTCTATCTGCTCAGCCGCGGCGATCCGTTGACCGCTGATTTCTACATCGACTCCGACCTGGTGGAGGCGAGTTGCCTGGCGCATGACATGGGGCACCCGCCCTTCGGCCATTCCGGCGAGCGCACGCTGCAGGAATTGATGAAGCGGCGCGGGGGGTTCGAGGGCAACGCCCAGACCCTCCATCTGCTCTGCGAGTCGATCTACCAGAATGAGTCGGGGGTGAAGGGCATGCAGCCGACCCGGGCGCTGCTCGACGGCGTGCTCAAGTACAAGAAGCTCTACACCGAATTCGCCACGCCGCCGCTCAGTCACTTTATCTACGACTCGCAGGCCCCGGTGCGCGACTGGGTGTTTGACGGGGCCAAGATCCCCGGGCCGCTCATGCGCGGCGATGCCCTCAACGACTTCAAGAGCGTCGAGTGCCAGATCATGGACTGGGCCGATGATGCGGCCTACTCCCTCAACGACATTGTGGACGGGGTGCGCGCCGGCTTCCTCACGGTCGAGCGCGTCGAGCGCTGGGCCGATGGCGAGACCATCGGCGCCGCCGAGCAGCGCCACCTGGATACGCTGATTGACGCCATCAAGCGCGACAAGCTGGAGAATACCTTCTCGCGGAAGATCGGCACCTTCATCCAGGCCTGCCGGCTGAAGGTGCGGGATAATTTCATGGCGGAGATGACCAACCGCTACAAATACGACCTCGTCATCGACGAGGCGGCGCGCAGCGAGGCGGATTTTTTCAAGAAGATGGCCAATGACATCATCTTTGAGAGCCCGCAGCTGGAGCAGTTGGAACACAAGGCGCGCGTCATCCTCATGGCTCTCTACACGGCGATCTGGTCGAACTACGCCGAGCGCAACGAGCGCGTGATCCGCATCCTCCCGCCGAACGTCAGCCGGCTCATCGAGGCGGAGAAGACGCAGGACGGGAAGGCCCGGCGCATCTGTGACTTTCTCGCGGGCCAGACCGACGGCATGGTGGTCCGGACCTATCGGCAGTTGTTCGATGCCGAGTTCGGTTCGTTCCGGGATCTGAGTTAGGCAAAGCGAGTCAACCGCAACAGATGGACCCGGGCCTCCCCGTTCGACAAACTCAGGGCCCGAGCGCAGTCGCGGGGCGGACCGGTTTTCCCGGCGCACATTCGCCAAACCCGTCCGGACTCTGGACGGGTTGGCCCAAAGCGCGCAGGAGAAAACGCGCGCGGAGGTCGCGTTCCATCCCAATCAAATGCAGCGAGGATTATTTATTGCGCCGTCAGGGACACTTCCGCCGCCTCCAGCCCGGGGGATTTCGCCCGCAGGGTGATGGCGCCGGCCTGGCCCGCCTTGGTGCGGACAATCGCCAGCACCAGACCGTTGAAGGCCGCCCGCTCCTTTGCGAAAAACGGTTCGAAGCTGGTCGCATCGCCGTTGTCCGTGGCGACAATTTCACCCGGACCCGTGAGCTCGAAACTCACGCGATTCTGGGCGCGCGGGGCCAGTTGCCCACCTTGGTCGGTGAGGCGGACGGTGACAAATGACAGATCCTGGCCGTCGGCCGACAATTTGCTGCGGTCGGCGGCGAGATTCAATTTGGCCGCCGGGCCGGCGGTGCGCTTTACGTCCTCGGCCCATTTGACCCCGTGCTTGTAGGCGATCACCCGGAGTTCGCCCGGGGCATACTTGACCTCATCCCAGCGAATCCGGTAGGCGCCCGGGGCCTTGGCTTTGCGGCCGAGCGACTGGCCGTTGAGGAACAGCTCAGCCTCGTCGCCGGAGGTGTAGGCATGCACCGGCGTGGTCTGACCGACGCGTTCCGGCCAGTTCCAATGCGGCAGCAGGTGAGCCATCGGGAAATCAGGCCGCCAATGCGCCTGATAGAGATAGTAGCGGTCCTTGGGAAAACCGGCGAGATCCACGATCCCGAAGTAGGAACTGCGGGAGGGCACGGTGAGGGATTGCATCTCGGCAAACTCCCGGTCCGCGGCCGCCTGCCGCGCCGGGTCGCTGAAATGGAACAGAATCTTGGCGTCATTCCAGTAGGGCGTGGGCTCGCCGAGGTAATCGAAGCCGGTCCAGACAAACTCCCCGGCGACGAAGGGATTGGCCTCCTGGCCCTGCCATTCGGTCTCCGGGGTGGTCGCCCAGCGTTCGGCCAGCAGATCATAAGAGCTGACTTGGAAATTCACCCGGCCGGCCAGGTCGAGCTTGTCGGTGCTGAGCGGAAAGAAATATTCGCCGCGGGAACTGACGGTGGAGGCCGTTTCACTGCCGAAGAGGGGAATCGTGGGGAAGGCGGCATGGAACCGGGCGTATTCCCCGGGCTTGTAGTTGTAGCCCATGGCATCAACCACCAGCTGCAGGCCATTGTAGCCCGACTGGATGCCGTCGAGTCCGGTGCTGATCGGACGGGTGCGGTCCTCCTCGCGCACGATAGCGGCGAGGTGCGCGGCCAGCTTCCAGCCTTCGGGGTCGTGCTGATCCGCGACCTCATTGCCGATGCTCCACATGATGACACTGGGATGATTGCGGTCGCGCCGGACGAAGGCGCGCAGGTCGCGCTCGTGCCAGTCGGCGAAGAGGCGGTGATAGTCATTGGGCTTCTTCCCTTTCACCCAGCAGTCGAAGGCCTCGTCAAAGACGACAAAACCAAGGCGGTCGCACAGCTCGAGCAACTCGGGGGCCGGAGGATTGTGGCTGGTGCGGATGGCGTTGCAGCCCATGGCGCGCAGGATCTCCAGCTGCCGTTCCAGTGCGCGTATATTGATCGCCGACCCGAGGGCGCCGAGGTCATGGTGATTGCACACGCCGTTCAGGGACAGGCGCTCACCATTGAGCAAGAATCCCCGGTCGGCATCGAAGGTCGCGCTGCGGATGCCGAAGTTGGTCTCCGCCCGGTCGATGACCTGATCGCCCTGACGAAGGGTGGTGACGGCGACGTAGCGCTGCGGCTGCGCCGTGCTCCAGAGGCGGGGTTGGGTCAGGTGGAAGGAATGTGCCGCGGCCGATTCGCGCCGGCCCGGAATTTGGACGGTGACAGGCTGGCCGGTGGCAATGACCGGGCCGGTGGCCCGGCCGTTCGCGTCCAAGGCATAGAGTTCGGTGCTCAGCGCGACCTCTGCCGCCGCGTCGGTTTCATTGGCCGTCTGGACCTGGATGATCACGTCCGCGGCCGCGGCCGATACTCGTGGCGTGGTGACCACGATGCCCCAGTGGGCGAGATGCACGGGCGCGGTTTTCACCAGCCAGACGTTGCGATAGATGCCGCCGCCGGGATACCACCGCGAGGAGTCGGGTGGATTGTCGAGGCGGATGACGAGCACATTGTCCGCCCCGGGTTTCAAAAAAGGAGTCAGGTCGACCTGATAGGACGTGTAGCCAAAAGGCCAGCCGCCGACGAACTGACCGTTGAGCCAGATCGTGGAATACGCCATGGCGCCGTCGACTTCCAGGCTGATGCCGCGACCGGTGTCACTGGCGGGCAACGTGAAGTGTTTCCGGTACCAGGCGGTGCCCCACCACTTCAGCTTGCCGGTTTCGCCGGGGTACTCCTGGCGGAATTCGCCCTCGACGCCCCAGTCGTGGGGCAACTCCAGCTGGCGCCAACTGCTGTCGTCAAAATCGGACCGGATCTGCTTGATGTCGCCGCCGAGGTTGCCGGGCGGCCGGGCCGGGCGGGGTGCACTGCTGCCGAGCAGGTCGGCGCTGCTGGCTAGGAGCCAGGGCTTGGTCACCGCATAATCCAACTGCGCCACGGTCCAGTCGGCGTCATCGCCTTTCTGGAACCGCCAGCCCGAGTTGAAGGCCACGCGTTCGCGGGGGAGCGAGTCGGCCGCCACGGCGATGACGGGCACGGCCAGCAGCAGGGTGACAAGACGGCGGAGAGGATGCATAGTGAAACAGGGGTTGGACTTACACGATGGATC
>JBAXWQ010000270.1:0-4345 GCA_037128315.1 Opitutia bacterium
GTTGGCGCGGACGCTGATTGGCCTAATCGTAATCCTCATGGTCTTGTTACTGGCAGTCGATTCCGGAGGCTCGAAGTGTGAGGCCATATGTGTCGACACCTCGGGCAACCTTCTGGGGCGCGCGCATCGTGATTTTCGAACCGTGAGCGGATCCCGCTTCATCGGCGGTTTGGGGCGGTCCGAGCGTTTGGTGGCGGCGACCATTCGGGCCGCGTTGCCTGATCCCCTGAATGTGTCCGTATTGCACGTTTGCGGTCCGCTGCCCAACCCTATGGTGCCGGAACTGGGCCAGATTCAGAGCATCTCCCATCATGTCATCATGGAACACGATGGTCCGTTGGCCTTGGCCGACACGCGATCGGGTATTGTGGTCCTTGCCGGAACCGGGGCGTTTGCCTACGGCCGGCGCCAAGACGGGCAGGAGATGCACTTTGACGGCATCGGTCCCCTTTACGGTGACTACGGCAGCGGATTTCAAATCGGACTCGCCGGGATTCGGGCCGCGGGACGCTCGTCCTGGAGCCGTCGGTACGAGACGGCATTGGCCGGCCCCATTTTGGAGGCCTGCCGGGAGCAATCCGGCATGGGGGGCGAGTTCAACATGACAGCATACATGGCCGACATCCGGGACCGGTCGGAAATTGCCTCGCTGGCGCGGATTGTGGATCGAGTCGCCAATGCCGGGGATCCCACGGCCCGGGCGATTATCCAGGGAGCCGCGGCCGACATGGCGGAAACCGTGCGCTGTGTGGTGGATCACCTGGGCGTCGCCCGTGAGGAGTTGCCCATGATCGGCACGGGGAGTGTGGCCACCCATTCGCAGCTGTATTGGTCTGCGCTGTCGGAAGGTGTGCAGGCCTATGCTCCGGGCCTCACCCCGACCTTGCCCAAGGTTCCGGCCGTTTTTGGTCTGTGTCTGGCGCTGGCCGATCGGATTGGAGTGGATTCCTCGGAATTCCGGGCAAACCTGTTGGCGCAGGCCAAGGGCTGAATTTCCATCCACTGGCCGGCCTCAACGAATCTCACCATGTATCTGCAATCCATCCGAAACCTGCTTGATCATCTGGAAACGACGCAAATAGGCGCGATCCGCGACGCCGGCGCCCTAGTCGCGACCGCCTTGCTCGGCGACGGGGTCGTGTATTGCCATGAGATCGGGCACTCCAATCAGAACGACTTTCTGGATCGGGCGGGGGGATTGGCGGCGGTCCGTCCCTTCACCTTTTCCTTTGCCGTGACGGACCCGGTCCCGGAATGCCGCAAGAACCGGCCGGGCGGCCGAGAGGTGTCTCGAGACCTGGAATCGGTGCGTCTGGCCGTATTATCCAGCAATCTTCG
This sequence comes from Opitutia bacterium, assembly GCA_037128315.1. Classification (GTDB taxonomy): domain Bacteria; phylum Verrucomicrobiota; class Verrucomicrobiia; order Opitutales; family Opitutaceae; genus Lacunisphaera. The sequence goes on from JBAXWQ010000270.1 coordinate 1,339, forward strand.
GGCGGGTGACGTGATGCTGCTGGGCTCGGTTTCCGGGAAAAACCGGAGCCCGGTCGAGCTGGCCAAGACCTGCCGGGAGATTGGCGCAAAGGTGGTTGCTTTCACCGCGATGACCTATTCCTCCCAAGTGGAGTCCCTCCATCCCTCCGGAAAGCGCCTTTATGAAGTGGCGGATGTGGTGATCGACACGGGCGCGCCTTACGGTGATGCCGCGGTCACGATCCAGGGCCTGGAGGTGAATGCCTTGCCCGTCTCGGGTGCCGGGGCCATCGTCGCCGGGTGGATGGTTTGGGAAACGGCCATCGAACTGTTGATCGCCGCAGGCAAACCCCCGACGGTCTTTCAAAGCGTCAATCGGGCCGGCGGCCTGGAATTCTACAAGAAGATGAAGGATCAATACGAAGCGCGGGGGTTTTGATCCATGAAAGGCGAATCCTACTTTGATGCAGCCATCGCCGCGCTGAGCCAGGCGCGCGCCACCCAAGCCGCCCCGATCCGGCTGGCCGCCGAGTTGATGACTGAGGCCATTGTCGCGGGGCAGAGCCTCTACAGTTTCGGGGCGAGCCACTCGTTCATCACGACGGAGGAGTTGGTGTATCGCACCGGCGGGCTGATGCTGATCAACCCCATCTATCCCCACGGGATGAACCTGTTCGTCCGACCGCTGACCGCCACCTCGGCGGCGGAACGCGTGGTGGGACTGGGCGTGCAAATGCTGGAGTCATCGCCGGCCAGACCGGGCGATGTCCTGCTCCTGACTTCGACCTCGGGGCGCAACGCCGTGATCATCGACATGGCGCTCACCGCCCGGCGGAAGGGCATCAAGACGATCGGATTGACTGCCCTGGCCTACACCTCCGGGGTGTCCAGTCGTCATCCCTCCGGGAAGAAGCTCGCCGAGCTTTGTGATGTGGTCATCGACAACTGCGTTCCCTATGGCGATGCCGCGATTGCGATCGAGGGTCTGGAGCAAAAGGTCGGCCCGTTGTCCACGGTTACCGGGTGTGCGATTGTGAATGAGCTGGTCGTGAGCGTGGTGAGAAATCTGGTAGCGAGAGGAGTCGAGCCGCCGGTCTTCGTCAGCGCGAATGTCGATGGGGGGGACGAGCGCAACGCCCGGCTGCTGGCCGAAAACCGTCACCGGATCCATTACATGGATTGAGGTGGCGATGCCTGGGGAAGAGTTGCGTCCCAACAGGATCCAATGCTGAAGACCAGACCGACCGTCGGTTCATGCAACGACGGGTGACTGACCTTAACCTTCGCCGAATCCGTGTGGGTCGGAATCTCATGGCGGGTCAGACCCTCCGCGATCCCTTGGAGGGTCTTCACTCCGGTCGGCTTGTTTTCGTCGATGACGGTTTGGAGCTTGGCGACGAACTCTATCCTCTGTCGGCCATATTTCGCTGCCCTGCCTCCACCAATCTCCCGACCGTCTTGACGGGTGCCACCCAATAGTCGTGCCCCTTCAAATGTGCCACCAGTTCCTGATGCGCAGCGCGTTCAAGCGTGTGACTGGGACCGCCAATGCCGTGGAAGATCAGCACGGTCCAGCCGCCGGTGGCGAGGGCGGCTTCGCAGTGGGCGATGAGTGGTTGGGCGGTGGCGCCTTGGCCCGCGAAACCGCCGATGCGCAGCATTTGGACCGTGGCGGGGTCGTTGACCGTAGGGATGCAGGTGCGGGCGGCGAAGTGGTGTTGCAGAATCGCGGCGTCGTAGGACGCTTCATCGGGCTCTGCGCCAATGGCCAAGGCCCCACAGGGGTGGGCGAAGGTGCGGTCGGGGTCAGTCCCTATGTGTTGATCGAGCCAGTCAGCGGCGGTCGCGACCTCCACGGCGATTTCGGCGGGGCTCACAATCTCCAGCGGACGAGTTAGCCAGTCGGGAGCCCGCCCCAACCTCTCGATGTAGGGTTGGGCGCGGCACCAATGGTGGACGGTGTGGTTGCCGATCTCGTGGCCGCGGGCGTGAGCCAGCCGCCAATCGGCCACGCGCCGTTGCATGTCCACGCGGGCCGTTTGCAAGTAGAAGGTGCCGCGAAAGCCGGCGGCTTCGAGGTCGGGAATGGCCTGGTCGAGGTTGTTCGCGTTGCCGTCGTCGTAGGTGAGGCTGATCGCCGCCCGGGCGGCGTGAGGCCATGGCCATGAGTTGCCCTCAGGTAAACGGACGAAACGGGACGGGGTTTGCACGATTGTTAGCAGCTAGCGCCTGGCGATCACCTCTGTTGCCCCTCTTTTCGAGGCTCTACTTCGTCTCCAGCTCTGGAAGGCGGAAACGTAGGGGGCCTCGAACCAAAACCGAAGCCGAAACTTGGCGGCCAAATGGACGGCGATTTCACGCCGACAATTGGGACTTGGATCCAACCCAGCCGTCGCCCAGGCCCGGCCGGACGATTCAGCTTACCCTCACCGGACCCAACGCAAGCCAGTCGAGCCGCTCGGCGGTTTCCCTCTGCTCGTTCAGGATTTTTTCACGTAGTACACTAGGGCCGATCCCGGCGGATCCTTGATGACAAGGGTGAAGCCCGTGTCCATGAGTTCGCGGCCGGAGATCTCCGTGCCGGATACCGGTCCTGCCCTTCGAGATGGATGCCCTCCACAACGCTTGAAGGAAGGGTATATTGAAGCAGCGAGCCAGCACGCTGGTCCGCCTCGATCTCGTCGTCTACGATAGGAAATGGAAAATGATCAAAAGAATTTTCGTACCGCTATTGGCAACCTTGTTTCTGGCCGGCCTATTGGGTACTCTCGCGGGCTGCAACACCATCGAGGGTGTAGGCAAAGATATTCAGCAGGGCGGAAAGGCGATCAAGGATGAAGCGAGGGAGATAAGAAAACAGCTGTAATGTCGGCCGCAAATGGCAAAGCGGGCGCTTGAGCTTGGCGCTGCGACAGTCCGGCCCGCAGCGGGAAGCCGCCTGATTTTTTTCGGTAGGAAAAGAGGAGTCCGTTTTCATGGCATTGAAGAACTTGATGGTCCACCTGGATCAGGGAGAGCGCACTGCAGC
>JBAXWQ010000271.1:0-4341 GCA_037128315.1 Opitutia bacterium
AGGTCAAGGAGCAGATGTTTTTCGGGGTTAATCTCGGCAACGAGGAGGATGCCCGCCGGGTGATGTCCGATGGCAACCTCAGCGCCCAGCTGAAGGCCGGTTACAACGCCCTGGAAGGGGCGCAGCTCCAGCAATTCGCGCTGCAGCGCGTTGCCGGGCTGGCCGTGGCCGACGAGATCCACCTGCCGGCACCCACGGCCGACCAGATCGCCAAATACGTGCTGACCCTGCGTGCCTTCCAGGATCAAACCGGCCAATTCGACCAGAAACGCTACACCTCCTTCGGCGATTCCCTGAAGGGCGGCTCCGGCCTGACCACGGCGGATGTGAATCGCGTGCTGCGCGACGATGCGCGCCTCGAGCAATTGGCCAAGGTCATCGGCGGCCCGGGTTATGTGCAGGCGCCGGACATCCAGCAGCAGCTGATCCGCGCCGACTCCAGCTGGACGATCCAGGTCGCCACCCTGGACTATGCGGCCTTCACCCCCGCGCTGACCGCCACCGATGATTTGCTGAAGAAATTCCACGAGGAAAATTCCTTCCGCTACGAGGTTCCGGCCCGGCCGCGCCTGAGCTACGTGGAGTTCAAGTACCCGGACTTTCTGCCGTCGACTGCCCCGACCGAGGCCGAGCTGCGCGCTTTCTACACGGCCAACATCGCGAGCTTCCCCGTCCCCCCGGAGGCGGACAAGAAGGACGCCGTGCCCCCGACCGGCGCCGCCGGCGACAATTTCCCGAAGGTCCGCGCCCAGGTTGAGGCCGCGCTGAAAAACCTCGCGGCCAACCGGCTCGCGACGAAGGCGGCGAACGACCTGACCGTCGCCCTCTTTGAGCAAAAGCTCACCGCCAACTCGCCCGAACTGGCCGCCTTCCTGGCCGCCCAGCGCCGGCCGGCCGCCGGCATCACCCCCTTCGCCCCGGACCTTCCGCCGGCGGATCTGCCGTGGCTGGCCAGTTACGCCGAGCCCATTTCCCGCCTGACCAAGGAGCGCTTCTTCTCCGACCCGCTCCCCACCGAGAACAGCATCGTGGTACTGCTGTGGAACGACAGCCTGCCCGGCTACAAGCCGAGCTTCACCGAGGTGCGCGAACGGGTCGCCGCCGACTACAAGGAAGGGGAACGCCGCAAGCTGTTCAGTGAACGGGGCCGGACCCTCCGGACGCAGCTGCAGACCGCCGCCAAGACCGGAGCCGCCAGCTTCGCCACCGCCGCCACCGCCGAGAAACTGGACGTGAAGAGCTACGCCAACTTCACCCTGCGCCAGCCCCCCAAGGATCTGCCCTATTCCGCCCTCAGTGCGCTGCAGAGCCTCGCCCCCGGCGAAGTGTCCGCCATGATGGCCACCAATGAGCAGGGGATCCTCGTTTACGTGCAGGAAAAGAAACTCCCGAATCTCACACCGGACAATCCCCGCTACGCCGAGATCCAGAAGCAGCTCATGCTCTTCACCGCCGGCAACAATGAAAACGCGTACCTCGGCGGACTGGTCGAGGCGGAGCTCAAGAAATCGAAGCCCGTCACACCGTAAGCGCCGCGCGAAGGGCCAGCTGGCGCCGCCCATCCTGCCCAAATGCCGCCCACCCATCAGAGCACTGCCACCGCCCCCGCGGTGGCATTTTCTTTCCCGCATTACCTGCTCGCCGCTCGGACATAGAAAACCTAAACTTTCCCCTGTCCTCGCGTGTTATCGTCTCAGTCCCTGCCACACTCTCATGACCATGACCTTCCGCCGTTTCTCCCCCGCCCTGCTCGCCGCTCTGCTCGTTGGTGCATATGCCCCAGCGCAGGACAGCGTGCCTTCATCCGTCCCAGCCAGTGCCCCGCAACTCACCCCTGGTCCGGTCAGCGCGGTACCGCCCCCGGTCAACCAGACCGAACTTACCCTGGAAGCCTGCATCGCCCGCGCCTTGGCCAAAAACTTCGACCTCGAGATCGGCCGCTACAATCCCCAGATCGCCAAGGACAACATCGACGTTGTCAACGCCGGCTACGAACCCCTGCTCACCGTCAGCGGCTCACACGGCAAGAACAGCTACGACGCCACCGCCTATCGTGCCGGCTCTTCCTCGACTACCTCCGACTTGCGCGCCGGCGTGAGCCAGCGGCTCTACAGCGGCACCACCGTGAGTGCCAGCAGCAGGCTGGACCGGGCGGATTCATCCTTGCTGGCCGCGTCTTCCCTGAATCCGGCCTACAACGCGGATGTCACCCTGGCGGTGCGCCAGTCCCTGCTGAGCGGCTTCGGCAATGAGGTCAACAAGGCGAGCCTGCACCGCGCGGAAATCGGCCTGCAACGGGCCAACCTCGATTTCAAGGGCCAGGTCCTCACGGTCATCCAGAACACGGAAAACGCCTACTACATCCTCGCCGCCGCCCGCGAACAGCTGGCCGTGCGCAATTTCTCCCTTTCGCTGGCCAACAAGTTGTACGACGAGGCCAAGACGCGCCGCGATACGGGGGTGGCCACCGATCTCGACGTGCTCCAGGCGGAAGTCGGCGTCGCCAACGCCCGCCGCAACGTCATCCTCGCCGAACAGACCGTCCAGGACCGCCAGGACCTGCTGCAGGCGCTGATTGGCCAGTTTGAGCTCAACTCCCCGGTCGGAACCGTGCGCTTCACCGAGATCGGCAACGCGACGCCGGTCTTCGCCTCGTCCTACCAGATGGCCAAGGCCAACCAGCCGGATTATCTCTCCGCCATGGCCGCCATCGAGCAATACAAGCTCGACCTGAAAATCGCCAAGGATGGCACCAAGCCCGACCTCACGGTCGGCGCCGCGCTGGGCCTCAATGGCGAAAACAAAAACATCAATGCGCTGGGTGATGCCTTCAACCGCCAGAATCAATCATGGCAGGTTGATTTTGCCTTCACCTATCCCTGGGGTCAGGCCTCCGACAAGGCCCGCTACCGCCAAAGCCTGGCCACCCTCAGCCGCGAGCAGACCCGGTTGCGCCTGCTGGAGCAGAGCATCGAGGTGGACGTTCGTGCCGCTGTCCGGTCCGTCGAGACCAACCTGGAAAGCGTGAAGATTGCCAGCCTGGCCTCGGCCCTGAGCACCAAGCAATACGAGCTCGAGAAGGCGCGCTTTGACGCGGGCCTGTCCACCAGCCGCCGGGTGCTCGAGGCCCAAAACGATCTGGAGACCAACCGGGTCAACGAACTGCTGGCCAAGGTCACCCTGCACACCGCCATCTCCGCCCTCCATCGGCTCGAAGGCAGTTCCCTGCAGCGTTACAGCGTGAACCTGCCCTGAGGCACCCCACCACTTCATCCTTTCGGCTTAAGACAAAACCCTTGTGGCCGCCGAGCCGCCGGGGTTTTTTTGTGGGTGGCATGACTTTCCAGACGATCATCGAGCCGTTTCGGATCAAGACGGTCGAGCCCATCCGTTTCACCACCCGGGCGCAGCGCGCGGTGGCCCTGGAGGAGGCAGCGAACAATCTGTTTTTGCTCAAGGCCGAGGACGTGATCATCGACCTCCTCACGGACTCCGGCACCGGCGCGATGTCCGCCGCGCAATGGGCCGGCATGATGCAAGGCGACGAGTCCTACGCCGGGGCGCGCTCGTTTTTCCGCTTCGAGGCCGCGGTCCGCGAGGTCACCGGCTACCAGCACATCATCCCCGCCCACCAGGGCCGCGCCGCCGAACGCATCCTGTTCACCAGCGGCTGTCCGGCCGGCAGCATCGTGCCGAACAACACCCATTTCGACACCACCCGCGCGAATCTGGAGGCCCTGGGCTGCATCGCCGTCGACCTGCGCTGCGCCGAGGCCACCCAGCCTTCCCTCATCGCACCGTTCAAGGGCAACATCGACCTCGTCGCCCTGGAACGTTGCCTGATCGATCACGCCGGCCGTGTGCCGTTCGCAATGATCACCGTCACGAACAACTCCGGGGGCGGGCAGCCGGTCAGCCTGGCCAACATCCGGGCGGCCAGCGCCCTGTGCAAAAAACACGGCGTCCCGCTGATCCTCGACGCCTGCCGCTTCGCCGAAAATGCGTGGTTCATCAAGCAGCGCGAGCCAGGCCAGGGCGACCGCACGCCCGCCGCCATCGCCCGCGAGATGTTCGGCTATGCGGATGGTTGCACCATGTCGGCGAAAAAAGACGGCCTGGTGAACATGGGCGGATTCCTGGCGCTGAATGACTCCGCGCTGGCGGCCAAGTGCCGCAACAATCTGATCCTCACGGAAGGCTTCCCGACTTACGGGGGCCTGGCCGGCTACGATCTCGAGGCGCTCGCCATCGGCATCAAGGAGGTCCTCAACGAGGATTACCTGCGCTATCGCATCCGCTCCGTCGCCTACCTGGGTGACAAGCTGACCGCGGCCGGCGTGC
>JBAXWQ010000272.1:0-4297 GCA_037128315.1 Opitutia bacterium
AGTCTGTCCACCACGTGAGCCATCCGACCACTTTGCACATGCGAGGCATCCCGATAATGTGCGCACTCGATATTCGAGAAGTGGCCAACCTTCCGGAAAGCCCTTAAGTTCCTAGTCGCTGAGCTACCGACGCTATCAGAGGGCGGTCCGGTCCGGGCCGGGGAAAGGCCTGCGGCAACGATTCGTGAAAACGGGACACACTTCTCACTGTAAGCGCATAGAATCGCTAGAAACATGCGGTTTTGGTGCATCATAGCGCCGCCTGCGGATTTGGGTGATCCGCTCCGCCAGGGGAGGCTGTGGCGAGAGTCTTCGGGATGGGGAATGGCAAGGGGATTGGTGAACGGCTGAGATCGAGGGCATAATGGCCGAAACGGTTGATGTGCTCGGTGTGGTATGGGCTGATCGCCGCCAGGGCCTCGTCCTTGAGGGCGGTGCCGTCGCGGGCGGCTTGGTTGAAGACTTGGGTCATTCCGACCGCAGTGTGGAAGATCAGCAGGTTGGCGACCAGATGATTGTACTTGATGATCTTTCGCTGTTCATCTCGCACGGCTTCAGTTATGATACCCCCGCCTCCGAAGAAGACCCATTGGGCAAACTCGTTGAACAGTTCGCTTTTGTTGGTGGCACCCTGGATTTTCCGACGCAGGTCGACGTCGGACAGGTAGCGCAACAGAAAGATCGTCCGAATTGCCCGGCCGAGTTCCCGGAAGGCGAAGTACAGCTTGTTCTTCCGGCTGTAGGTGTTCAGGCGGTTGAGGATCGCCGACGGCGCGATCCGTCCGGCCCTGATCGACACCGCCACCCGCAGCATGTCTGGCAGCAGCTTTTCGATCAGTTCCCAGTCGATCTGGCCGGTGAGCAGCGTGTCGATGTGCGGGTAGCGGCACTCTGCGGCCGGCCGGTAGAGGTGGATATCCTTCCAGTTTCGGATCCGCGGCATCAGCTGGATACCCAGCAGGTGGGCCAGGCCGAAGATCGGCGCGCTCTGGCCCTGGGTGTCGGCATGGACGGTATCGGGCCGGACCTCGGAACGGTTCTCGGTAACAAAGTCCAGGGTATTGTTGCCTTCCCAGGCGCCGCAGGCGATGAAGCGGGAGAACAGGGCAATGTAACTGTCGGCGACCAGATAATAACCGATGCCGCCATAGCCGCCGTAGCGGATGTGCATCTCCGAGATCAGATTCTGCGGATAGATCTCCCATTGGGTTCCATCGGCCGAAGCCGACTTGCCGAGACCCCATCTTTTTTGCAGGTCGATTCTGGCGTAGGCGTTGATTATGGAGACGATCGCCGCGTCGATCCTTTCCTCAGTCACATGGCGCTGGTTGATGAAAGCGACCTGCCGACGGTCGAGGCCGTGGATCGAGCGTGCCGTCTGCGTCGGGCCGAGATTGCAGCCGTAGCAGAAGGCGGTGACCAAATGGCGCTCGCGCGGGCGGTCGAGCTTGGCGTCGTGTCCGGACAGGGGACCGAAGTGACGAGTCCAGTTCAGCCAGTTCTCGGTATCGGCCAAGGCGTCGAGGATGCCGACCGGGGGCAGGCCGTTCCGCATCACCCGCCGGACCATCTCCAGCCCCTCGGCCTCCGGCTTGGCGCGCAAGCGTTTCAGTACCGGAACGCCTTTCTCAATGCTGAGGTGGGTGTTGTCGGGAAAGCCGTCATTGGCTTGCTGGGCTGCGGTGTCGAGGTCGGCCTTGAGGCGGGCGACGAAGACCTTGCCCTCGGTCGGCACCCCGGCTTGTTCCCCGAATGCGGCGAGTTGCCGATGAAATTCTTCCCAGGAGATAAGCTGCTGGCGGTAATCGCTGTAGGTGTCGCCGCCGGGCACGCACAGGTCGCCGGATTTCAGCTCCTGCATGATCTGGAAGAGCAGACAGAGTTCGAAATAGCGGCGATCGACCGATGTCGGTGCGACCTCACGGCTTCTACTTCCGGTGACCAGGCTCCACCACTTGTCTGGCACGAAGGAGAGGTCGATCAGCATTTCCGCAGGCTTGTCGCCCTTCTCACCGCGCTCCGCTGGCTTGATTATCGTCCACCGGCTGTGGCGGTTGCCGGCATTTTCGAGGAAAAAAGCGATGGCCTGCTCGATCGCCTTGCCCTGGGAGGTCACCTGAAGAGGAACGCCCTTGAGAAAGCGCAGAAATGCCGTCCGCTGGCCCCGGTAGAGCGGCAGCAGGAACGGCAGGTGGTTGTGGCCGGCGACGGCGGCATGGGCATCGCACTGCGCCAGGATGGTGTCCGCGTCCGGACCCAGCAGGGCGACGACCGCATCGAAGCGTTGCTCCTTGCTGCCGTCGCCATGGCAGGCCACCACGGCCTCGCGCAACAGGGCAATCAGCGCGGCGGTCTGTTCCGCCGTCCGGGCCTGATGGCGCAACAGGGCTTCGCTGGCCCGATTGTGCATCCGCTGCATCTGGCGCAGAAACATCTCGACACCATCGTCGAGCGAGCGGGCGAACTGCCGGCGGAGGAAGCAGGCGATCAAAGCCATCTGCCTGATTTTGCTGACGGCACTGAGAGCGGCGGCGTCGAGTGCCTGCGCCTCCAGAGCGAACTGCCGCAGTTTGGCGTCGGGGATGCCGGTGAACACCGTGGGATCGACCCCCAGGGCGCGCAACCATGCGAGATGCGCGAGGAATTCCTTCATGCGCTGTGGCGAGGGGTGGGGAGCGTCGGCCCGGATCGCATCCCAGGGCGAGTGGGTCTGGCCAGGCTCGACCTCCAGAAGTTTTTGCAGACGCTCCCGCGTTGCGGCGTCAAGGGCCTGGTGCAGGGCGTTCCGATAGCCGCGGTTGATGGTGGCCCGCGCCGTGCGGGCAGCGCGCAGCAGGAGGGTTTGGAGAGGCAACTCGTAACGCTGGTGGACCAGTTCCTCGATCGCGCAATTGACGATGTCGGCCGTATCGTCGCGGCTGCGGGCAGCGTCAAGGCAGGTGGCGATCAGTATCCGGCGTGCCACCGGATCAAAGGCCATGACTTCCAGATGCGCACGGATACGGGCCGTCAGTCGCGTGCGGTAGGACGAACTGTCGTAAGTGAACAGTCCTTCCGGAACCTGCGCCCGGCCTGTCGCTTGGGTGATCCGCACCAGGATGGGGGCCGGGACCTCAGCGAGCCGTGGAAAATAGCCGAGATGCTGAAAGGTCTTGAGCAGCACCAAGAGGACGATGCGGGGGCCGGGGCGGCCCCGCCGGGTGTGGCGATCAGCAAACGCCAGATCGGCCGCTGTCGGCGTAAACCAAGCATCCAGTTCCCGATCCGTCGGCACGGGCTTCAGACACGGATAGGCGATCTCGGGAAGTGCCGGCATCGGTCAGGGCCGGCCAGCTTCGGAGTTACCTGCCGCCGCCATCCTCAATATCTTGAGCACGCCCGAGGGCGATCGCCCTTCGCGGTTGGCGATTGCGCGCAGGCTCAGCCCTTCGGCCCGCAAAGCAACGATCCGGGCCTTTGCGGTCGGGTCGCGCTCGGGGCGGCCGAGCATCTGCCCCTTGGCGCGGGCATGAACCAGCCCGGCACGGACCCGTTCGATGATCATCTCGCGCTCGAACTCGGCAAAGGAGCCGATGATGTTGAAGAAGAGGCGCCCCATGGACGTCGTGGTGTCGATGCTCTGGGTATAGCTGATGAAATCGATCCCCAGGCTGTTGAACTGCTGGAGTGCGCCAACCAACACGCCAAGCGTGCGTGCAAAGCGATCATATTTCCACACCACGACAACGTCGAAGCGCCGTTGCTGGGCGTCGGCCATCAGCCGGTCAAAGGCCGGCCCCTTGGGCCCGCGCGAACGACGAGCGCGCGGGCTGTGGTCACCGGAAAGGCGGTCGACGTATTCGTCCTGGATTACAAAGCCGCGGCTGACCGCGTAGTTCCGAAGAGCAGCCAGTTGCGCTTCGGGGTTCTGCTCAGTCGTCGACACTCGGGCGTAAATAGCCACGCGGAGCGGCACAGTCATGATGGAATGCTTCACGGTTGCCCAGAATATGTGCATTATATTATAGATTAGTGAACACCGAAAGCCCCGATTTTGACATCAATGATTCCAATGTGTTGGCTTGGCTGGCGCAGAGGGGTTTAGTGAACGCTCCAGGCCGTCGAAAGCGGGTGGAACATTAGCATCGTCTGATGTGTGTCCGAGATGCAGGAATCGTTGCCGTAGGCCATCCAGATGGCGATCGCTGGGGCACGTTGTGCCAAGCCGGGGGCGTGCTCCTGTACATCGTCCACACTTGGCCGGACGCTGACGACCGACCTGGCCGCATCATCAGCGTGCGGAAAGCAACCCGAGCAG
>JBAXWQ010000273.1:0-4226 GCA_037128315.1 Opitutia bacterium
ACCCAGCTGACCAAACTCCTCTGGGTGCCACGGGAAGGCGAGCTGGAGTTCACCTGTGTCGATGCCGCCCCGGCCATTGGCGAAACCCTGCGCCAGTTCGGCGGCACCATCCTGATGTCAGCGACCCTGCAGCCTTACGATAACATGGCGGCGGCGTGCGGAATGGCCGAGGTAGGGCGCGGAGTCCCTTCCGCGCTTCCCGACGGCGGGCAAGGGACTGCCCGCCCTACCTATACAACCCTCCACGCCCCGACCCCCTGGCGCGCCGGGGCCTACGACGTCGCCGTCGACCTTCGCGTCGAGACAACCTACAAGCAGCGCGCCAACCACTACGGCACCACCGCCGCGACCATCGAGGAGCTGCATCGTGCCTCAGCCTCTCAACCCACAACTCTCAACCCTCAACTGGCTGCGGCCCCCGCCGTCGCCGTTTTCTTTCCCTCCTACGCCTACGCCGAGGCGGTGCTGCGGGCGCTGGACCACAGTGGCTCCGTCTTGCGGGTCGCGCTGCAGCCGCGTCTCCCCGATCTCGCGGCGCAGGCCGCGTGGGTCGAGGAAAGCCTCGTGCTGGCCGATGCGCTCTTTCTGGTGCTGGGCAGCAGTTTCGCGGAGGGCATCGATCTGCTCGGGGGCCGCGTGACCCATGCGATGGTGGTCGGCCCCGCGTTGCCGGAGGTCAACGCGGTGCAGAAAGCGCGGCTCGACGCGCTTGCCGGGCTCGGGCGCGACGCGGCGTTCCGCCGCGTCTACCAGATCCCCGGCCTGCAAAAGGTGAACCAGGCCCTCGGCCGGCTGGTGCGCGCCCCGGGGCAAAAAGCCAAGGTACTGCTGCACTGCCGGCGCTTCGCCGAGCCGTCCTATGCCGCGCTGCTGGCAATGGATTACCAGATGTTCACCGAGATCGGCAACGAGTCCGAATTGCGCGAGTGGCTGGCGGGAAAAGCCTAGGGCCCAGCGGGAGTGATAACGAAGGGATCGACGGTCAATCCGTAGGCAAAGCGGGCCTTTTCCTGGAAGGTAACTCTGACCAGTTCCGCCTCCTTGAGGGCATTGATCGCCTCTAGTACCGGGCGTGGCCCTCCCCCTTTTTTGGAAGCCCGATATCCCGTGGTCTGCCAGGCTATTTCCACGGCGGCGACGCGGGTGCGGTGCTCCCAGACCGTACGACCGCGGTCCGAATAATTCTGCGCCTTGTTTACCAGCAGATACTGGAAGAATTGTCCGGGGAGCGCATGGCTGGCGCCGATGATGTAGCTGCCCACCCCCATCAGAAAATCAATGGCCGGCACCGGATGGTGGCGGACCATGGTCACCATGAGCTGTTCCCCTTCCTTATCCACATGGGTGATACGCTCGCCCCGGGCACTGCTCAGCATTCTGGGGCCGGACTGCTGGGGAACACTGGCAGCAGACGAAATTTCCATCAAGGCATACCTGAGCTTGAGACTGTAAACGGCCGGTCCGGCCTGCAGGCGGACCGCAGCGGTGGCCGGGATTGCCTGCATGGCCCGCGAATCGATCGTGGTATCGGCAGCAGTTGACGTCACGCCCAGGACTTTCTTCTCCATCAGGCCGGACAGACCGTCTCCGGCCTCTGTTCGCACCCAGCTCCAACTCGCATCATTGGATCCGTCGGGCCAGAGGATGGTGTAATTTGCCACCATCGGCACCAGCGCCTGGGATTCCAGCAAGCCTGCCACGCGATAATTCACCCTCAGTTGGAAGGGTCGGTCACCCCGCGCGCCGGGCGCATGGGGGAGCAGCGTCGCATCCTTGAACGTAAACCCCATCCCGGCCGGTCTGGCAGAGGTGGGCCATCTTTCCTCCACCTGCGCTTGCAGGTAGGAATCCCATTTCGCGGCTAGGTTCCAATTCCACGGCCACCAGAGTGCAACCATGATCATCAGGCCGACGAACGCGCCAATCAGCGGTATCGACCGCCAGGTCCGCCGGGTCAGGAATTGATGAATCACCACGGTGGCGATACCCACCACGGCGAGTCCGATCACCAGCCAGATGCGGGACAGGATCACTCCATCCGGCACCCGGGGATTCAGCTTGGAGAGATGGAAGCCCACCACCGCCGCAATCGTCAGGATCGCCACGAACATGACCAGAGTCCACATCAGGAACCGGGCAAATCCGTCCGTCACCACCGCCCATAGCAGCCCTACGAGCACGCAGATCGCATGGAGGATGATGGTTTCCATCGAGGCCCACGCGAGATCGCGCCAGCCAAAGCCGCACCACAACCACCAGGGCAAAGTGATGAGCAGGGGGAGCAGCCCGAAGATCAGCACGAGGCCCAGCAACTTGGCCCTCAATAATCGGGCCCCGGAGATCGGCCGGGTTACCCAGAAGGCGCTGGTTCCCACCAGCAGGTCTTCCTGGATCAAGGCCGCCGCGAGCACAAAGCTCACACATTCCAGGCCCGCCAGAATTTTCGAGAGCGCATCCAGGCGCCGGAACCACTCCGGATCCTCCGTGCCATCGGCCGAGAGCAGCATGACGCCCGTCACGAGTTTGGCGACGATGAGCAGGACCCAAATCAGCAGGGGCCACTTCAGGGCCCGCAGGTCTTTTTTGACGATGTGCCAGGTGAGGTTCATGCGACGGCTCCTTTGGGTTGGGTGCGGTTGGCCCGCGCCAAGGCCACAAATATCTCGCGGAGGGTCATCGGCTGAACCGCCACTGCCGCAGCCGGAAAGCGTTCGCGACTTTCGCGTTCCGCGGCGGCCCGCTCGTAGCGGGAATCGATGTAACGGACCAAGCCCCCCTGCTGCTCCACCTCCATCCAGCCGGCCGGCGGCGAATCGAGGCGGACCGGGCCGGTCAGCGTTACTTCCATGCGCCGGAAGCGGCCGAGCAACGTCTCCGTGGTCTCACTAAAGCATAGGCGGCCGGCTTCCAGCAGGGCGATGTGGTCTGCGAGACGTTCCACCTCCTCGATGTCATGGGAGGATAACAGCACGGTCCAGTCACCGAGTTCCGACGCCTCCAGAATGCCACGGACAAAATCGTCCCGGGTCAGCGGATCCAGCCCGCTGAAAGGCTCATCCAGCACCAGCAGCTTCGGCCGGTAAGCCAGCGTGGAGAGCAGTGCAGCCTTCATCAGCATGCCGCGGGAAAGGTGGCGCAGCTTGCGCGCCACCGGCAGGTCGAACTGGCGGAGCAGTACATTTTCCAGCGCCGGGTCCCAGGTCGGATAAAATGGCCGGCAATAGTCCAGCAGCTGACGCACCGTCATCCAGAGCGGCAGCTTTTGATTTTCCGAAATATAGCCGATCTGGGCCCGTTCCCGTTCCCCCAAACAGCGCGAGTCGACGCCGAGGACGCGCGCCTCGCCCGATGTCGGCGGCAGCAGGTTCATGAGCACCTTGATCGCCGTGGTCTTGCCGGCGCCGTTGGCGCCCATCAGGGCAAACACACTGCCCGGGGGGACAGCCAGGGTAAGATCCCGCAGGGCCTCAGTGCGCCAGTAACGGCGCGACAGTTGGGTGGTTTCGATGATGTTCATGGGGCAAATCACTTCCGATCCAGTTTCTTCCAGTGGGCGGCCAGGCCGGCCTGCACCTCGTCCAGTGTCAGGCCCAGCTTGCGCGCCTCGACCACGACGTGCTCGAGATCGGAGCCCAGCAATTCCGCTCGTTCGGTGCGATCCCCCGGCACGTGCTCAGCCACGACGCTGCCCACGGCCGGCGTCGTGATCAGCACGCCCTGGGCGACCAGGGCGGCCACGATCTTGTGGGCGGTGTTCGGATTGATCTTCAGTTCCTGGCTGACGACCCGCACCGAGGGGAAAGGCTGCCCGGCCTTCAGCTGCCCGGCCACGACCGCCTTCTTCACGGCGAAAATCACCTGTTCGGTGATGGGCCGACCGGGTTTCAGTTCGATGGAGAACGGGAGCACACTGTCCTAGTTGCACTAGGACAGATGGGACGGCAAGCTCTTTCTGCAAACGGTGTGTTTCGGCGTCCGGCGATGGCCCGCTCAGCTGGCGTCCGCCTCGCCGAGCAGGTTGGCAAAGATCAGCTTGCCCCCGCTGCTGGGCAGCACGCCGATGATCTCCGCCGTCACCCGCTTGCCGATATAGGCGCGGGCGCTGTTCACCACGACCATGGAGCCGTCGGGCAGGTAGCCGAGGGCCTGGCCCTCTTCCTTGCCCATCTTGACGAGATCCAGGGCGATGCTTTTTGTGAAGGCCGTGATAGCGCCTTTTGTTGCCG
>JBAXWQ010000274.1:0-4216 GCA_037128315.1 Opitutia bacterium
CCGCGCGGTCGGAGAAAACATCTACCTGACCAAGCAAAAGCTAAGCGAGGCCCTGGCCCGCAAACTTTCGCGTGCCGTCGAGCAGGCTCCGCTCTCAATCGTAATCACCGACATCAATGGCTGCATCGAATACATTAACCCCCATTTAGCCGAAATATCGGGCTACACCCAGGCCGAAGTCGTCGGGAAGAATCCGCGCATATTGAAGTCCGGTTTAACCCCGCAGGGCACTTACCAGGATCTGTGGACGACCGTTCAAGCCGGAAAGGTGTGGCATGGTGAACTCAGCAACCGGACGAAATCCGGGGAGATATTCCTGGAAGCCGTCATCGTTGCGCCCATCGCCGACGATTTCCAGCAGACCACCCATTACGTCGCCCTCAAGCAGGACATTACCACGAAGAGGCAGGCCGAGCAGGACCGGGCGCGGATTGAGACCCAACTCCATCAGTCGCGTAAGCTGGAAGCAATCGGACAGCTCTCCGGGGGCATCGCTCATGACTTCAACAATCTGCTCACCGCCATTCTCGGTAACGTCGAATTGCTCCGGGAAGATTCCTTCAACCTCTCAGCCTTGCAGCAAACCCCGCTGCAACAGGTCACCCTCGCGGGCGCCCGCGCCGCCGATCTCACGCGTCAGCTATTGTTGTTCAGCCGGCAGCAGGAGCCGTCCATGGAGTGGCAAGACCTGAACCAGCTCGTCGGGGAATCACACCAGATGCTCCGCCGCATCATCGGGGAGCATGTCGATATCCAGCTGCACCTATCCACCCAGCCGATGTCCGTCCACTTCGATTCCAGCATGATGCATCAAATCATCATTAATCTCGCGGTAAACGCCCGTGATGCCATGCCGAACGGCGGACGGTTGACGATCAGTACCCAGCCATTCGAACACTTGCCCGTGGGCCCAGACCGGATGAATGCCGGACTGCCGCCGCGGTCACCCCACGAACGCCTGCACGACCCGGCCCCCAAGACACGGTTCGCCGCTGGTGCGTATGCCTGCCTTACCGTTGCCGACAATGGCACCGGGATGACTCCCGATACTATAACGCATATTTATGAGCCCTTTTTCACCACCAAGGGCATTGGCCAGGGCACTGGTTTGGGCCTGGCCACGGTGTACAGTATCGTGAATCAACATGCCGGTTGGATTGAGGTCGAAAGCGAACTCGGCGTCGGCTCGATCTTTCGCATCTACCTGCCGTGTACAAACTCGATCGCCGAGCCATTCCACGCGGAAGCCCCCACCCTGGTGATGGGCCAAGGGGAGACCATTTTGGTCGTCGAGGATGACGCAATCATTCAGAACCTGATCAAGCTACTATTGGAGCGAGCGGGCTATCGAGTACTCACGTGCTCTTCTGGGGCTGAGGCCATCGCGCTCTGGCACAAACAACCGATGGAAATCAATCTGTTGATAACCGATATGGTGATGCCTGGTGGCATCAACGGCATCCAATTGATAAAGTCATTTCGCGCGAAGCAACCCAACCTTAAGGCCATCATCGTCAGCGGTTATAGTTCTTCGTTGGACGATGAGCTCGAACAATTCTCCGGCACGGTTGCATTTATCGCCAAACCCTTCGAGCTGCACGCAATGCAGGCCAAGGTCCGCGCCGCACTGAGCCAAAACGATGCATCCACGACTTTAGCCCACGTTGGAGAGTAACGAGCAGAAGCAGATCGGAGCCGGGGTTGTGGCGGGGCGGCGCCCCTCCATTGAACGGCCTGATCCCGTAGACCAATTATGGGGCGCGGGGAGTCTGGGGCGCGGCTTAAACCGCGTTGCACCAACCTAAAAATCTACTAGCTCAGGGACGTTGGTATGACCCTAGAAAACGCAGTTGAAACCACGGATTGGCTGATGTCGCTGCGCTCGGAACACGGATGAACACGGATGATCAATCAAACCCAAATGCCTGGGCTTTCACCCAACAGGTGAATGGATTTAATCCGGGGTTGCTCCCTGAATTGCTTCTGTATCCGTGGAGTTTCGTGGAATCCGTGGTTAAATGGGTCGGTGGTACTGCTGGTTTTAGGATGACAGTGGAGGAAACAGCGGCGGTGGAAACGTACTCGGACAGGAGCGCGCCATGGCGGCTTTAGACGCCGAGTATCTGGCGAGCATCCTGGATAAGACTATCCACTTCCGGCGTGCAGTCCCGAAGTTGTTGCTCCGACAAATTCAGAGTCAGGAGCAGCAGTTTTTCGGGAGGCGGAATGAGTACCCCGGCCGGAGCCGCGACAAGAGTGCGCAACCAGCGGGCGGCGGCAAGAATGGCCGCGAGGCGGGGGTGCGAGGTGGCGCATTGGCACGCATATTGGCAGCGCACTGCTTCCACGACGGCTGCAGGGAAGTTCCAAAAGCGCAGCAAGGCGGCACCGGCATCAGCTTGATCGTACCCGAGGAAATCGCGCTCGGCCTGGGTCCATTCTTCGGTGGCGGTCTCGTAGGCCAGGACGGTGCCCGGAGCGATGGATTGCACCCATGAGTTTACGACGATCATGCCGACACTGTGCATCAGTCCCGTGGTATAGGCCAATCGCTCATCCTCGCCCGTCAGGCGGGCCAAATGTTCAGCGGCCACCGCGCAAGCAATCGTCTCATGCCAGAG
The DNA here is from genome assembly GCA_037128315.1 of Opitutia bacterium. Lineage (GTDB taxonomy): Bacteria > Verrucomicrobiota > Verrucomicrobiia > Opitutales > Opitutaceae > Lacunisphaera. Next base: position 2,622 of record JBAXWQ010000274.1, read on the forward strand.
CTCCTGCGCATTGATCGCATAGGTGGGCAAGGGATGACTGAGTGACTCGCATCCGGCCACGATCAACGCAAGACGATGCACTTCGCTGAAGCCCAGTCGTTGCACCGATTCCTCGATGCTCTCGCAGGGCGAGCCGAGGCTATAGATGGGACTATTGGCAATGCGGACGATGCGCGCGGCCAGCGCGCGCTCCACCCGGATTACGGCCACCAGATCAGCCACACTGCTGGATTCGCAATCGATCATCTGCTGCAGTTTCAGCAGGACCTTGGGGGAGGGAGGCAGCGTCTTGAGCTGCTGCACGAGATCGTCGGGCGTCGCGAAGCGGGTCAGCTGGACGTTAGAGGACATTGAGACTATCATCGGACCGCCGAAGAAAATCTTAAGACGGAACTCCGGCCGCCCCTCAAAGAGGCAAGGGCGGCAGACTCGTGGGGGGGGATCTTCAAACCCAACCACCCCGGCGCGGTGCGACACTCCTCTCCGGCGGGGACCCAAACATATTTTGCCGTTGCCTTGAATCCCCTCGGAGGAGAGGGGTGCCGGCCGGGGGGGGGCGGACGGCGAAAGTTATCCTAGAAAATGCAGTTGGACACAGAGTGCACAGAGGTAAGCACCGAGCGCACAGAGAAATGCCCCTGAATATCACCCCAAGACACCGCCACCCGATAGGTGAATTCAAATCCGTGAATCACCACACAGTAGGTATTTCTCGCTGCGCTCCTTGCTGACTCTGTGTTCTCTGTGACGAGATCGAACTGCGGAATTTAGGGTTATTTCACCAGTGGCGGCCTATTATCTGCAGTACCCCAAGGGTGGGGCGAGCCGGTGGGCAATTGGGGCGCGGGGTCGGTCCGCCGGGTGGAACGGCCGACGCCCGACGAGACGAGCGGCCATAACGTCGCCTACTGGGTACCGGCACAGTTGCCACCGGTTTTAGCGAGCCCCCGTCACGGGCGCAGCCTCATTGCCGAAGACGATTTCCCCTTCCCCGCCGGGCTGGTGGACCGGGGCGCCCGGCCTGGCCCGACCCTCTCTCGCCGCCAGCCTGCTCGGGTTGTGTAAGAAAATAAACGCCGGTTCTCTCAGGCCAGTTGACCAATTCGGTGGCCAAGCCCTAGCTGCCAGCATTCATCCCGGATAAGTTCCGCAAGGGAGTGGGACTACTAGGTTGTGGGAGCGCAGGCATGTATAAGAATAGTATGCCTTGATTTGTTTTCCTGAAAGAACCGGCGGACACTTGTTACTACGTCACACCCGCCCGATTCTTGAGATGATTCCGGAATAATATCACCAGGCCCAAAGATCGTCTAAACCGGATCCATTCAGACGAAATCAACCACGGATTACACCGATATCACGGATCAAGGCATTTGAACCAGCATTTCAGAAATTTAAAACCGCACTGATTGGTGAGTGAACGTAGCCTGAGCTTTCGAGCGAAACTTCTCCTCTGGGAATATCCGTGCCATCCGAGAAATCCGTGGTTCAAATGAATTGTTCCGGCTAAAAACGCCATTGGACGCAGGGTTTTGCGCCGAAATGAATGCCGGCTTGGCCTTCATTTAGCAGGGGAAAGACAAGTTGTTGGGTCC